>NZ_CDXDOR010000246.1:0-4730 GCF_978021225.1 Frankia sp. CeTa3Moorea
GATGACGTGCCGGTAGCCGGCGAGTTGAAACGCGGACGCGAGGTTAATTGGCAAACATTCAGCCCGGGCGGCGTGGGTGCCGTTTGATGGCATGACGTGATGCCGGTCGGGGCGGGTGTGCCTCCGGTCGGTGGGTGTTGTCGGGTGGGGGTTGTGTTTCAGGCCGGGGCGGCGGGCGGCCAGTCGGGGATCCAGGCCCGGCTGGTGACGACCTCGCGCAAGGTCGTCATGACGTCGTGGCCGTGTTTGGCGGCGGTGCGCAGGTAGCCGAGGATGGTGTAGCGGTCCTGGGTGACTGTGTTGCTGGTCAGCCG
This sequence comes from Frankia sp. CeTa3Moorea, assembly GCF_978021225.1. NCBI lineage: Bacteria > Bacillati > Actinomycetota > Actinomycetes > Frankiales > Frankiaceae > Frankia > Frankia sp. CeTa3Moorea. Next base: position 315 of record NZ_CDXDOR010000246.1, read on the forward strand.
CCCGGAGATGTTCTGCTGCAGCTTCGCGGGGCGTAGTTCGCGTTCGGTGTCGTTCGAGGTCGCCGGGATGGCCGGGTCGGTGAGGAACCGCAGCACGTCGGCCTGCCGGGTGCTGAGGAACTCCACGAGCAGGCGGGCGGGGCGCTTGCCGGGGTGGGTGCCGTGCGAGGTCGTGGCGGACATCCCGACCTTCACGCCGTCGCGGAACAGGGCAAGCAGGTCCTCGACGCTGGCCGGCGCCGGTCGTGCCGGGGGTGTGCAGTAGCGGCAGTGCGCCGGGTCGTGGCGCGCGGCGAGGTCGGCGGCGAGGTCGGCGGCGTGGCGGGTGAGGTTCGTGTGGTGGATCAGGCCGCGCAGCGCGTCGGCGATCTGCCCAGGCCAGTACTGGTCGGGGTAGGTCTCGGCGGCGGCGGTCAGGTCCCTGATCAGGTGCTGGGCGCAGAACTGGTGGACCAGGCCGAGGAACTCCACGTCGTCGGGGTCGTGCGCGCCGTCGTCGCCGGTCCCGTCGGTGAGCGGGTCGCCGACGGCGGGGTTGAAGAAGTCGTGGTCGTAGAGGTGGTAGCGGTCGTGGACGACGGTCGCGCCGGCGGCGGCGAGTTCGCCGAGCACCGAGGTCTGGAACGTCGCCAGGTCGCGGTCGCCGAGCAGGAAGTGGGTGTACAGCTCGGTGCAGGCGACCAGCAGGTGGCGCTTGGCGTCCTTGCGGCCGGGCCGTGGCAGCCGCGGGCCGACCCTGATCGGGGTCTCGTCCATCACGACGACCGCGCACAGGGTGATCAGCGCCCGGATCCGCTGGTGCGCCGCCGTGAGCGCGGCCGCGACCGTGTTCAGCAGGCCGTGCACGAACCCGGTCGACGGCGCCGCGCCGGTCAGCGAGGTCAGCAGGTCCACGCACCGTCCGACCGGCAGGTGGTGCACGACCATCAGATAGACGCACCAGGCCCGCGGGTTCGGCCCGTAGCCGATCGGCCCGCGGTGCGCGCCGTCCGGGCGGGTGGCCTGGTGGACCTTCCCGCGGGCGCATGCCAGCGCGTGCCGGTCGGTGCTGGGTCACCCGGGCCGTGACCAGCGGGATCTCGACCTGCTGGTAGGAGTCCACGACGCCGAGGTCCCGGGCCGTGCCCCGTCCCAGGGCCGTGGCCAGGTCGTTCCCGCACCCACACCGGCCCTCCGGGAACCGGTCGACCTGCTCGTCGGGGTCCTCGACCCGGGCCAGGTGCGCGCCGGGCTGCCCCCCACGCCGACGCTGCTGCCCACCGCCGGTACGGGTCTTCCTCGGGGCCGGCGCAGGCCTCCCGGGCTGGTCGTCCTTCGACGACGGGAACGAGGAGTTGCCGCTGTTCCGCGACATCAGGTGCTCCAGCCGGTCGAGCCGGGCCGCGAGGTCCTCGTTGACCGCGGCGAGCTTCTCGTTCACCACGACCAGCCGCTCGGTGTCCGCGATCCGCCGCTCGTTCTCGGCCCGCAACGCCGTGTTCTCCTCCGCCAGCCGGGCGACCAGCACCCAGACCAGCCACGGCACGGCCGCCGACGCCGCGGGCGCTGGCCTGTCGTGGGAAGGGCCGTCCGGTGTGGGCACACCACGGATCTAACGGGTCGCAACCCCACGCCATGCAGCGACAGGGCCATCACTCACCCAATCCGCCTGGCCACCCGTCAACCCCGGCAGACCGTCACCGACAGCCACAACAAGCCCCATGATCGTCACGCCGCGCGAACCGGCTGAAGGTTTACTCCAGCGGGCGCCAGCCTTGACGCTGGATAGGTGGCGCAAGATTTCCACCGTAATCCGGCGGACTTCGCGTGTGGGGGCCAACACCTTGGCGGTGGGTTCGGGCCGCGAAACAGCTTGTCGGAATTCCCTCAATGATTAATAAATGATCTTGTGGACGAATCCAAGCACCTTGTGCGACGTGCACACATCGGTGATCTGGCGGGTATGAACTTCGCGGCCCTGGTCCGTCTCTCTTTCGAGCTGCGGCCTCAGGACCTAGAAAACATCAGCGAGGTGAAACGACGAATACTGTCAGGCCTTGACATTAACAACCGTGAAACCCAGTTGGCGGACTGTCGCACCTACGTCGAAAGCCGTGGCGGGGTGATGCTCGAAGCGGTCTACAACGAGCAGAACCGCTCTGCCTGGAAGAAGAAGCGCATCCGCCAACCGGACGGCTCCTACATCTACCGGGTGGTTCGGCCGGTGTATGAGGCGGCGCTCTCCGACCTGAGACGCGGCCAAATCTACACCGGGGAACGTCTGGACGGCATCGTGGTGGCCGACGTCGACCGCCTCACCCGTGACCAGCGCAACCTGGAAGACGCCATCGAGGTGGTGATGCAGTACGGCCGCCCGATCATCGACATCTCCGGCAGCCTCGACCTGCTCACCGACAACGGCCGGGACGTGGCCCGGATCGTCGTCACGATCAAGGCGCGGCAGTCGCTGGACACCTCCAAGCGGGTCCGGCGCAAGCACGAAGCCATGGCCGAAGCTGGGGTACCCGCCGGCGGCAACCGGGCCTTCGGCTGGTTGCCGGACAAGCGGACCAAGGATGAGTTCGAGGCCGCGCTGTTGGTCGCGGGAGCTGATGACCTTCTCGAAGATGTCGGCCTGCACACCATCTGCCGCCGCTGGAACCACCTGGGTATCCGGAGCGCCACTGGCAAGGTCTGGCAGAAGGCGGTCCTGCGCAACATCTACCTGTCACCGCGGATGGTCGGCTGGCGGGTCTACGGCCCGCCGTCCATTCCGATGGAGGAGCGCTACGCCCGCGACGCGGAGGGCAAGCCCGTCATGGGCCAGCAAGATCCCATCCTGGACGTGGACACCTGGAAGCGGCTGGTAGCCAAGCTCCGCGATCCCAGCCGCACGAGCAAACACGTCCACACCGGCGGCCGGAAGTACCTGCTGTCCGGGATTATCTGCTGCGGGTACTGCGGCCGCCACCTGATGGGCGGCTTCGACCGGCGGTGGAACAAGCACCACTACGCCTGCAAGGCCGTCACGGCGGGCGGCTGCGGCAAGGTCAGCGTCACCGGCCACCATCCGGATGAGCTGGTCACGGACCTGGTGCTCGCGTACCTGGCAGACCGGGACGTCGAGGCAGAGGCCGGACCTTGGCCAAAAGCGGCGGAGCTGGCCAAAGCCGAAGCTAAGATCGCCGAACTGATGGGTGCCTACGACCGCGACGAGCTGGCAGGCGCCTACGTCTTCCCCCGCGTCCGCGACCAGGAACAGATCATCCTAACTCTGAAGGGAGAGCAGACAGAGTGGCTGCGAGCCCACGCCGGGCCCAGCCTGACCAACGTGGCCACCGCCTGGCCGTCGCTCGAAGTGGAGCAGCGGCGGGAAATCATCGGCACCGTCATCGAGGCCGTTGTGCTCCGGTCGCCAGCCGAAGACAGTCCCAAAAACCGTTTCGACCCTAGACGGGTGGAAGTGGCCTGGCGCGCCTGATGCGCCCACCTGCCCCGCCGGACGCACCAGTCCGGCGGGGCTCACGTCGTCGGTACCCTGGCTGGCATGGGCCTTTACCTGTCCGGCGACCCAGAGGCGGACGCCTTCCTCGACGCGGACCCCCTGGCGCTCCTGGTGGGCATGGTCCTAGATCAACAAATTCCACTCGAACGTGCGTTCGCCGCGCCGCTGGAACTCTCGCGCCGACTCCATCTTTCCGAGATCGGTGGGGACCAGCAGATCCCGCTTGAGCGGGCGTTCGCCGCGCCGTACGAGCTCGCGCAGCGGCTGGGTCGGCCGCTCGACGTGACCGAGCTGGCCGAGTTCGAGCCGGACGAGTTGGGGGCGGTGTTCTCCTGGCAGCCGGCGCTGCATCGGTTTCCCGGGTCGATGGCCAAGCGGGTGCAGGCCCTGTGCCGGCTGATCCTGGACTCCTACGACGGGGATGCGGCGGCCATCTGGACCAGTGCGGTCGACGGCCGCGAGCTGCTCAAGCGGGTCGCTGCGTTGCCCGGCTTCGGCCAGCAGAAGGCGAAGATCTTCGTGGCGCTGCTCGGTAAGCAGCTCGGTGTGACCCCGCCGGGCTGGAAGGAGGCCTGTGCGCCCTTTGGCGAGGACGGCAGCTACCGCTCGATCGCGGACGTCACCAGCCCCGAGTCGAGGATCAAGGTCCGGGACTTCAAGAAGGCGATGAAGGCCGCTGCGAAACCGTCGGCGAACTGATCCTGCGGTGAATTGGGTGCTGCGCGTGGCTGATTTTGGCGTGGCGGTGTTCGCCTCGCACACCGGAACGAATCTGCATGCACTACACCAGGCATCCCTCGGGTTGGACGTGGCGTTCCATCTGGCTCTGGTCCTGAGTAACAATAAGGATTCCGGCGCTCTCGCGTATGCCTGAGCCCACGGCATACCCGCAGTGCACATGTCCGGAGTGACGCATCCCGATCCGGCCCGGG
>NZ_CDXDOR010000247.1:0-4672 GCF_978021225.1 Frankia sp. CeTa3Moorea
AGAGCGCAGGCCGGGCCGGGGCCGGCGGCCGGTCGGGATCGTCGCTCCACAGGCTCAGATGCACGTGGCCGCCGTTGCCCACGCTGTCGACGAGCACCTTGGGGGCGAACGAGACGCGCAGGCCATGGCGCCTGCTGACGCCGCGCACCGTCTCCTTGACCAGCACGCACGTGTCGGCGGCGCCGAGGGGGTCCTGCGCGGCGACGGACACCTCGAACTGACCGGCCGCGTACTCGGGATGGATCTGCTCGACGACCAGCCCCTCCTCGGTGAGCGCGGTGACCACGTCCCGCAGGTAGTCACCGAGTTCGGCCACCCTGATCATCCCGTACGCCGGCCCGGGAGCGGCCGGGGCGAACTCGTCGGAACCGGTCGGGGAGACGGCCCATTCGACCTCGAACGCCATCATCGCCGTCAGGCCGTGCTCGGCGAGCAGGGCCGTCTGGAGGCGGACGAGTTCCCGGCCGTCCTGCGGGTGCGGTCGGCCGTCCTGGTCACGGCGGTCGGCGGGGGCCCAGGCCCAGCCGGACTGGGCCGCAAGGGGTGTCAGCCGGTCCAGGTCGGGATGCAGCCGCAGATCCCCGACGGGACCCCCGGCGTACCGTCCCGCCGTGATCGAGTCATCGGCGCCGAACACGTCGAACACCGGCGGCACGCCGACGCCCCACACCGCCGCCGCGTCGAGCCGGCCGATCGGCACCCCCTTCATCCGAGTGATGCCACTGTTGTCGACGTAGGTCACCGCAACACAGACGACGCCGCGTACCTCCAGGTTCGTCGCCGCGTGCCGGGCCGCCGCGGCGAGCCGATCACGCCTACGATCCTCTCCGGCGATAATCCGAGGGGCGAACTCGTCCAACGCAGGCTCGTTCATCCTCACCTTCCCCACGGGTCTCCCCTGTCCCCATGGTCGCGCGTACGCCTGCCGGACGCCGGGCGGAGCGCACGGCACGGCGGCGCCTCCCTCTCCCACAATGTTACGGAGAGCGACAAAATTCGGCCGGATCGAAGGAGAAGCCATCTGTTCATAACAAGCGCTCCGAGCGTTGTCCACAGCTGGCGCCGACGCAAGAAGAGATGAAAACACGGCAACATCATCGACTTTCAGAACGACTGTCCCCAGGGAGCCAGGAGTAATCCACAAGTTATCCACAGGGCCGCTGTGGACCTGAGGATGACCGAGTGTGTCCAGTACGGTCAGGCATGACCCCACCTTCCAGGGGGGATCATCGATGGGTGGGCCGCCCGGTGGAACCGTTCGTCGATCACGAGCTCGTCGACCACCACTGCCATGGTCTGGTCGGCCGCGATCTGACTCGCCCGGAATTCGAAAGCATGATCACCGAGGCGGAACACCCCGGACCACCGGGGACGACGCTGTTCGACAGCCAGATCGGCTTCGCCCTGCGGCGCTGGTGCGCGCCGGTGCTCGACCTACCGGCGCATGCCGCGCCGGAAGACTACCTCGAACGCCGGGCGGAGCTTGGCCACGCCGAGGTGCACCGGCGGCTGCTGCGTGCCTGCGGGATCACCACGTTCTGCGTCGACGCCGGATTTCAACCGGAGCCGCTGACCAGCGCCGCGGAGCTGGCCGAGCTCGCCAGCGGACGCGGCGTGGACGTGGTGCGGTTGGAGCGGGTCGCCGAGCAGGTCGCGGTCGACGTCATCACCGGGCAGATCGGCATGACCCACCTCGCCGACACCGTGCGGGCCCGGCTCGAGTCCGCCCGCCCCACCATGGTCGCGGTGAAGTCGGTCGCGGCCTACCGCGGCGGCCTGGAGCTGCCCGCACAGCGACCGACCGACCGCGAGGTCGCCGCCGCCGCCCGCGGCTGGATCCACGAGATCCGCGCCGGCGCCCCGATCCGGCTGACCGACCCCACCCTGCACGCCTTCCTCATCTGGTGCGGGGTCGACGCGCGGCTACCCATCCAGATCCACGTCGGGTACGGGGACTGCGACATCGACCTGCGCCGGGGCAACCCACTGCTGCTCACCGGCCTGCTGCGGGCGATAGCACCGACCGAGGTCAGTGTGCTGCTGCTGCACTGCTACCCGTTCCACCGGGAGGCCGGCTACCTAGCCCAAGTGTTCCCGAATGTCTACCTCGACCTCGGGCTCGCCATTCACAACTGCGGCCGCGGCTCGGCCGGCCTGCTCACGCAGGCACTCGAACTCGCCCCGTTCGGCAAGTTCCTCTTCTCCACCGACGCCTTCGCGCTCGGCGAGCTGTACCTGCTCGGGGCCGTCCTGTTCCGGCGTGGGTTGTCGGCGTTCCTCGCGGCGGGAGTCGCCGACGACGCCTGGACCGCGGCCGACGCCGAGCGGGTCGCCCGGCTCATCTGCGCGGACAACGCCCGCCGCGTCTACAACCTGCCCTGACCAACGACCTGCCCTGACCAGCACTGGCGGCTCGGCGGTCAGCCGGCGGCGGCCGGCGGGCAGAGGCAGAACGGGTGACCGACCGGGTCGAGAAGCACCCGCCACCGGTCCCCACCCGGCTGGAACTCGGCCTGCCTCGCGCCGAGGCCTTCCGCCAGGGCGATGGCGGCGTCCAGGCCGGCGACCCGGAAATCCAGGTGGAACTGCTGCGGGGCGTCCTGGTCCGGCCAGCGCGGCGGCTGGTAGCCCGCCACCCGCTGGAAACCGATCATGATCTCGGTCCCCGGTGGGGTGAGGTACGCCCAGGACCCCTCGTCGTCGGCGCCGGCGACGCCCCACCCGGTCAACGTGCCGTAGAAGGTCGCGAGCTCCTTCGCGTCCGGGCAGTCGAGCATCAGCCCGGCCCAGGTCGCCGCCACGTCACTCGCGGAGCCAGCACTTGCGGACCCAGTCGCCGCACCGGTAGCGGCCGCGCCCCCGGCCATCTCCACACCCATCTCCCGAGCCGGGTCCGTTCCCGCCATGGCGATCTCCTTCGCGTTCCGGTGTCGATGCGTCGGATCCCATCCTCGAAGCCATACCTGACTTCTCCTGGCAGGTATGGCCCGGGGAGAATCGGGCATGCGTGCCGGCCGGCTCCTCTCCGTCCTGCTGCTGTTGCAGACCCGTGGGCGGCTCACGGCGCGTGAGATCGCCGACGAACTCGAGGTCTCCGTGCGGACGGTCTACCGGGATCTGGAGTCCCTCGCCGAGGCCGGGGTCCCGGTGCTGGCGGACCGCGGTGCCACCGGCGGGTACCGGCTGCTCGACGGCTACCGCACCCGGCTGACCGGGTTGACCTCCGGCGAGGCCGACTCCCTGTTCCTCGCCGGCATGCCGGCGGCCGCCGGCGAGCTGGGGCTCGGCACGATGCTCGCGGCGGCGGAACTGAAGCTGATGGCGGCGCTGCCCGAGCAGCTGCGCGAACGGGCCGGCCGGGTGCGGGAGCGCTTCCATCTCGACGCGCCCGGCTGGTTCCGGGCCACCGAGGACACGCCGCTGCTGACCGAGGTGGCAGCGGCGGTGTGGGAGCAGCGCCGCGTCCGGGTCACCTACCGGCGTTGGCGGGCCCCCCGCGAGATCATCCGGCACCTCGAACCGCTCGGCGTGGTCCTCAAAAGCGGCACCTGGTACCTGGTCGCCAACGTCGCACACGGCACCCAGGGCGTAGGCCTGGCCGAGGACGCTGGCAGCAGCCGCGACCCTGACGGCACCCGAGCCGCGGGCGCCACCGAGAGTGCGGACGGCAGCGGAGGCGCGGAACCGGCGGGCGGGCCGGCCACCCTGCCCCGGGTGTACCGGGTCGCGAAGATCCTCAGCCTCGAGACGACCACCAAGACGTTCGAACGGCCGCATGGCTTCGACCTCGGCGCCTACTGGGCCGGCTGGACGGCCCGCTACGAATCCGAGGTCTACCGGGCACGGGCGACCGTGCGGCTTTCCCCGACCGGCGTGACGATGGCCCCCTTCCGGCTCCCCCCGGCGGTCGCCCGCGCCGTCCGGGAAACGGCGAGCGCACCGGAGGAGGACGGCTGGGTACGCGCGGTGGTGCCGATCGAGTCCGTCCGGCACGCCGAGCGCGAGCTGCTCGTACTCGGCCCGGATCTGGAGGTGCTCCACCCCCCGGAGCTACGCGAGGCGATGACGCGCGCCGCGGGCGCGCTCGCCGCGCTGTACGGCGCACCGGCGCCGGGCAACGGCGGAAGTCGCAGGCCCGTCGCCGGGAACCACAACCTGCCGGCGCCCTGACTGCCGGCGCCCTGACTGCCGGGAGCCTGACGCCTCCGGACGCCACGTGGCGCCTCGGCGCTTCGTCTGAATCACTGGGATAACGCCGGCACCAGGCTGCCAACCTTTACGGACGGTGGATGCCCACGCCCCTTGATCAGCGTCCATCGAGGAAGCGCTGAGCGGGACGAAGCAGCGGCTTCGACGGTCGCCAACGCCCCAGAGGGGGCTGAATCCAAGCCCGCGCGACCCGGAAGATCAACTGATCATGGTCACGACCAGAACAATGATCATATTTGGCCCTCGTCCAGACTCCGCGTGCATCTCTGAACCTAGGACATGGAGCCACTGGTCACCGACGGTTCCGAACAGCGCATCTTCCACTCGAAGATCCTTCCAGATGCGTCGTATAGGTGATGCCAACCCCTGCCATTCATGGAGCACGTAGACTTCTGGCGTGGTCAGAGGAAGCTACGACGTGGTGATCGTGGGCGCGGGCCCGGCTGGGAGCGTGGCCCAGGGC
>NZ_CDXDOR010000248.1:0-4587 GCF_978021225.1 Frankia sp. CeTa3Moorea
TGCGTAGCCGTAGCACGGCCTCGGCGCCGTCGAGGCCCCAGCGGGCTCCGGTGATCTCCATGCGGTCCTTGACGAGCCACTTCGCCGTTCCCTCGATGAGACCGGTGGCGATCGGCCAGCCGTTGGCGAGCGCGAGGTCATAGCGCAGGTAGGGGGCCTTGGCGTCGAGGTAGTCCGCCGCGGTGTCGGCGCCCTTGCGTTCGGTGGAGTTGTAGCCGTTGTAGGTGGCGCGGCGACGCAGACCGGTCGCGACGTCACTGGCCTTGCCCGCCAGGACTCGGCGGGCCCGGTCGCTGACCCAGGCCTCGGCGTCGGGGTCACCGGGGTCGAAGAACGACCAGGCGGCTTTCCAGAGGTACTCCAGGACGTGGACGAAGCCGACCACGATGGTCACCGTGACCGAGCGGCGGGCGGCCTCGGTGCGGATCGCCTCGATCTGGGTGTTGTTCCCGTCGACGAGCACGACCCAGGTCCGCTGGTGGTGGGGGTCGCGCCGCTGCGCCTCGTCGAAGCCTGCCGCGATGACGGTGGCGATGTCGTCGATGACGGAGGCGGTCAGCCACTTCCCGGTGGCCTTCGGCCCGTCCGCCCGTGGCTGCGGCGGGCTGGCGGCCTGGGCTTTCGGGCGGCGGGGGATGACGTCGTCGACGGTGCGCGGCGCCGGGGTAATGTCGTGCACGACGGCGATCTCGGCCATCCGTTTACGGTTGGCCTTCTCCCCGGGTGACAGGCGGGTCGCGAGCCGCTGGGTGGCCTGCCGGGCGGCCTTCGCGGTCGCCGGGCGCAGCGCCTCGGGGCGCATGACGATGCCCTTGCCGTCGAACTGGAGCACCAGCAACCGGCCGGCGCCGGCGATCTCGGGCCGGGCCTGGTCGTAGAAGGCGGCCACGTCGGCGGCAAGGCCACGGGCGAGCTCGACGGCGAGCCGTTTACCCAGGACCTGGCCGGTCGCGCGGGCGACCGCGTCGATCGCGTCGTCGAACGAGCCCCGGGTCACCTCCCGGGCAAGCCTGCGTGCGAGCGTGTGCGAGTACAGCCCGACCGGCAGGTTCAGCGCCCGGTCCGCGGGATGCAGGTTGCCCACCCCCGCCGCGCGGTAGGCGTTACGCGTGACCGTGACCTGCCCGAACTGCGACACCAGCCGCCGGTCATGGCCGCGTTCGGTCCGGGTACGCGCCACGCCGTCGGCGCCGACCGGCGGCGGGTCAGCCCGCGTCTCCTGTCCGGCCCGCAGGTCGAGATGGCCCTGGAACAGCGCCCGCAACACCTCGCGGCCGTGCCGGTCGACCAGCTCCTCGACCTCGTCGTGCGTGCCAGCGCGGGCGTCCGCGCCGGCGAGCAGCGCCTCCAACGCGAGGTACCGCGCCCTGGCCTCGGTGAACGGCCCCGCCGACGGCGGCACGACCGGCTCCTCATACCCTGACACGCAGGCTCCTTCTCGCTGTCACGTCCTCTTGGTTTCGTCACCACGGAACGTAGCGAGAAGGAGCCCCCTTCTTGACCAACCCCGGCACAGCACTCGATGATCGCTACCAAAATGATCTCACTCGACCGGAACTACACCCAAAGGTTTTCGGTGAATGCTACCCAACCCGCACGGGCGACGACTTCCTGGAGTTCATCAAGAAAGCCGTTGAGCCTCACAGAGATAAAGAGATCCACATCATCCTCGACAATCTCTCCACGCACACGACGCCCGACGTGATGAAGTGGCTCGAGGAGAACCCCAGAATCACGTTCCACTTCACTCCCAAAGGATCGTCGTGGATCAATCAGATCGAGAACTGGTTCGGTATCATCACCAAGCAGTCGATCCGGCGGGGCACCTTCAGCTCGGTCAAGGTGCTGATCAAACAGATCCGGGACTACATCGAGCACTGGAACTCCACTGCGGAGCCGTTCGTCTGGACCGCGACAGCCGGGGAGATTCTGGCCAAGGTCAAACTCGTCGAGACCAACATCAAGAAATTGGTTGCCAACAACGGCTGACAAAGGAATCAGAATCACGCTCCACTAGTCGATACAGGAAGGCCAGGCTGCCATCGCACCGTCGACGACGGCGGTCAGTTCGGCGGCCGTGGCGCCGTCGCGTGCCAGCAGCAACCCCGCCCCTAGAGCACGCCTCCATCGCGGCGAGACAGGCGCCGGAACCAACAAGACGTGCTGTCGCGTGGCTGTAAGGTCAGTCATCGAGCCAAGGGTGCACGGTCCGAGCAAGTCCGGGGATTTCGATTGTGACCGCGACCCAGAGCAAGTCCGCGTCGACCGCGAAGTAACCGTGTACCAGGTGGTTGCGCATGCCGGCTATCGCGGCCCAGGGAACCTCGGGGTGGCCCTTTCGGAAGGAATCGGACAGCCGTGCGGCCGCCTCTCCGATGATCCCCACCCACCTGATCAGGGCAGCGGCGAGGACGACATCTTTGTCCAGTTCGTCCCGCGAGGCGGGCAGATGCGCGCCGATCAGCTCGGCGTGTTCGACGATGTCGCGCAGGCGCTCGTCGTCGGACCTCACAGGGTAACGGCCTCGGCAAGAACGCGCTGGCGTAGCCGGGGTCGCAGGCCGGCCACCGTCGTCGCGTCGATGTGGACGTCGAGTGCCGACTCGGCCTCGCTGATGAAGCCGCCGAGGTCGAACAGACCCCGTCCCGGGGCAAGGTCGACGAGCAGGTCGAGGTCGCTGTCGTCGTCCGCGTCGGCGCGGGCGACCGAGCCGAAGACGCGGATGTTGCTGACGCCGTAGCGTTGTGCGACCGCGTAGACGTCTGCGCGGCGCCGACGCAACTCACTCAACGTCACCCGCCGGCGACGATCAACCTTCGTCGTCACAACGACCCCTTCCGGGAGAAGCCTGGCCCGCTATCAGGATCGCACAACAGCTGCTGCCGGGATCGTTGTGGAGTGATCCCGTTTCCGTGGACAGCGAAGTTGTCCGGAGCCAGGTCAGGACTTCTTTTCGGATGATCTTGGTAGATGGTGCTGTTTTTCCTGGTCAGCGGTCTGTTCTGGGTGTGCGACAGGTGTTGTTCACGCGGATGGGTGCGGCGCTGGCCTGTTGAGCGTGCTGATCAGGTTGCGGTTCGCTGTCCGTGCGGCGACGAGCTCGTCCTGGAGGTCGTTGAGGTCTCGGCGGGCGTCGAGGAGCTGGTGTTCGAGGGTGGTGATGCGCTCGCGGAGCGCGGCTACCTCGTCGGTTCCGGCGAGGCAGGCGGCGTGGAATGCCTGTGCGCCGAGGATGGTCGACAGCCGTTGGGTGAGTTTGACGTTCTGCTGGCGCAGGCGCTCGTTGTAAGCGCGGACGTTGGCGAGGTCGGCGAGCAGGGACCGCTGGCTGATCCGGGGGCTGGGCGCTGCGCCGGCTGGTTCCGTGGCGTGCGTGAGAACGTGAGCGCGCAGGTCGTGGTGCCGGTAGAGGAATGAGCGGTCGACGTCGGCGGCGCGTGCGACCGCCGAGACGGTGATCTCCTCGCCGGCTTTCTGGAGCCGGGTGAGGGTGTCGAGGACCTTCTGCCGGCGGCGCTGGCTGTCGGCGCGGCGGGCCGCGGCGAGCGGCTCGGGTGGGTCGCCGGCCATCAGTGGATTCCCCGGCTGGGCGGGTGGTGGGCGGCGCGATCGTCGGCGGGGGTGCTGGCGGAGAACGCCTGGCGGCGTGGCCGGCTGGCTGAGCGGGACGCCGAGCGGGAGACCGGGCGTGAGGCGCTGCGGGCGGGGCTCACGGTGCTGCGGAAGATCGTGTTCGGGCGGTCGTCGGAGAAGGCCGGTGTGGGGGTGGGCTGGCGGTCGCGGTCCTGGCGGCGCTGCTCGCCGGTGCGGGCCAGCTCCTCGTCTGCACAGAATGCGCAAAAAGCTGTCTATTCACAAAACTTGCCGGCTTGCCGGCTCGTTCGCAGCGTTCACCACTGTGCGATCTGCGTGCCAGCCCCCACGGCGGTGACACACCGCCGCCGGCGATTTCTTCCGCCGTGACCAGCGGCCCCTCACCGCCGACCTTGATCCGCAGAATGCGCAAAAAACCATTTATTCACAAAACTTGCCGACTTTCCGGCTAGTTCGTAGCGTTTTTGGAAGGGCGGCAAAGCCTCCCGGCCGGAAGAGCTCGGACGGACTATCGCCCAGCGGATGAACGATGTGGATGAACGATTCGGAGGTGGCGGGATGACGTCCATAGGCGCGGGAGCCGCGGGCAAGCCGCCGGTGAGCGGTGAGCCAGCCGAGGGTGCGTTCGACCACCCCTCGTCCCGGCAGGGCCAGGGCCCCGGAGATTTTCCGGCCGGGGTTCTCCCGGGCGGTCTCGACGCGGTCTCGACGGTGGCCTTCAGGATGGTCCATGACCCCCGCGGGCCGGACCCCGCCCCGCGACGCGCCCTGGACCTTGGCGGTCACGCCCTTGTCCGTCCACCGGTCGAAGAAGCCGCAGACCGCCCGCCACGCCGGGAAGCCCGCCGGCAGCGCCCGCCACACGATCCCGTTGCAGGCCACGTACCGGAAGGCGCCCACGATGCCCCGGTGAGGGCCCGCCCCGGGCCGGCCGCCCCTCGGCACCGGCGGCAACACCGCTTTGGCAACCACCCACCCGGCGTCGCCCAGACC
>NZ_CDXDOR010000249.1:0-4460 GCF_978021225.1 Frankia sp. CeTa3Moorea
CTGCACCGCCGCCGCCCGCTGCACCGCCGCCGCCCATGGGCTTCGCGGGTGGGATGCCCGCCACCGGCATGCCGGGTGGGATGCCGCCGACCGGCGCATTCGGCGGACCCGAGATCCTGCCGTCGCAGGCCCGACCTACCCCGCCCGGGGCGATGAACAGCTTGGATCCCTACCGGGAGGTGCCGACCGCCGGTCGGTGGACCCAGCAGAACGGCAAGCTGGTCAAGGTCACCCTCGGTCCGGATGCGTTGGCGCTGCGCGGGTCGATGGTCGCTTACCAGGGCAGCGTCGAGTTCGACTACAAGAGCGGCGGGCTGCGCGGTCTCATCGAGGGCAAGCTGACCGGCCAGAGCCTCAAGCTGATGACCTGCAAGGGCTCGGGTGAGGTCTTCCTCGCCCAGGACGCCGCGGACCTGCATATCGTCGAGCTCGGCAGCTCCTCTCTCTGCATCAACGCGAAGAATCTGCTGGCAATGGACGCCACCGTGCGCACCGAGGTGCGTCGGATCGAGAGCCCCGGCATCCCCGGCGGGGGGTTCTTCCACTTCGAGGTCTCCGGGCCGGGTTCGGTGGTCGTCATGACCAAGGGGTCCCCGATGACTCTCACCGTGCGGGGCCCGACCTTCGCGGACATGAACGCCCTCGTCGCCTGGACCACCGGCATGCGGGTCAGTGTGTCGACTCAGGTCCGGATCTCCCGGCAGATCTACGCCGGCAGTAGCGGCGAGGCACTGGCCCTGCAGTTCATGGGGTTCGCGGGGCACTTCATCGTCGTCCAGCCGTACGAGGTCTGAGGCGTGTCGACCATCCGGGGAGCGTGCCCGGCGGGAGGACCGCCGGGGGAGAGGAGCGGGCCGTGCAGGGCAGCCTGATCCAGCACTACGGACCAACTCCGATCATGGAGCGGATGAGCAGGCACGGCTCGAAGATCGCCAAGGTGGTCATGAACCCGGGCCAGGATCTCTTTGCCCGGGTCGGGTCGATGATTGCCTACGAGGGGCTGATCGACTTCAACCCGCAGCCGCCGCAGCTCGGCCGGATCGCCTCCTCCTGGGCGACGGGTGAGGGCGTTCCGCTCATGACGGCGACCGGCCAGGGGCTGCTGTACCTCGCGGACTATGGCAAGGAGGTCATCGTCGCGCAGCTTGCCGGCGAGGGACTCTCGGTCAACGGCAAGAACATCCTGGCCTTCGACGCCGGGCTGCAGTGGAGCATCGAGCGGGTCCGCGGCATCACCATGCTGTCCGGGATGGGGATGTTCAACGTGGTGCTGCGTGGGCACGGCTGGGTAGCGCTGACCGCCAAGGGCAGTCCGATCGTGCTCGACACCCGGGAAGCGTCGACCTACGTCGACACCGACGCCCTCGTCGCCTACACCGATGGGCTGCGCGTCGAGCCCCGGCGCACCGCCCGGCTTGGCGGGCTCATCGGGCGCGGATCCGGGGAGGCGTTCCAGCTCGGCTTTTCCGGCCAGGGGTTCGTCGTCGTGCAACCGAGCGAGGACGAGCGGCCGACCTTCTCGGTGCGGGGCTGAGGCCGCGATGGCACGGTGGGGGCGGGCGGCCGGGTACCGGCGCCGGACGGCGGAGCGCACCGCGGAGAGGACGGGGACGGGGACATGACGCAGGGCGGGATGTACGGCGGCCACCCGAGTGGTCCGCAGGGCAACTATCCCGGCGGTGGTCCGGGCTATCCGCCGGGCCCGGGCTATCCGCCGGGCCCGGGCTATCCGCCGGGTCCGGGCTATCCGCCGGGCCCGGGCTATCCGCCGGGTCCGGGCTATCCGCCGGGTCCGGGCTCTCCCGGCGGTGGTCCGGGCTATCCCCCGGGCCAGGGGACACCCCCCGGTGGCTCCGGTGGTCCCGGTGGGCCGGCCGGCGGCCTCCGCAGCAGTCTCCTGGACAATCCCGAGCGTCCCTCGGACGAGCCGTTCTCCCTACAGAACGGCAAGATGCTCAAGGCGACGCTTGGCGCCCGCGGGATGCGGGAGTTCTACGCCCGCAAAGGCGCGATGGTCGCCTACCAGGGTGCCGCGAACTTCGACGCGCACTGGGAGGGCTGGGGCTCGCGTTTCCGCAGCTTCTTCAGCGGCGGCGAGGGCCTGAACCTCATGCAGGTCTCCGGATCGGGTTCGGTCTTCCTCGCCAACCAGGCGCAGGACATCCACATCCTCGACCTGGTCGGTGACGGGCTCACCGTCGACGGCAAGAACGTGCTCGCCTTCAACGTCGACCTGACCTGGGACCTGGTGCGGGTGGACAGCCAGGTCGGCATCGCCGGTGTCGGGAGTTACCAGGTCGAGCTGCGCGGCAATGGCCGGGTCGCCGTCTGCACGTCCGGGGCGCCGCTGGTCATGCACGTAACGCATCAGAACTACTACTTCGCGGACGCTGACGCGGTCGTCGGCTGGTCGTCGAGCCTGCAGGTCTCGATGCAGGCGGCGGTGACGTCCTCGGCCGTGTGGCGACCCCGGGGGAACACCGGGGAGAGCTGGCAGATGCAGTTCACCGGCGAGGGCTTCGTCATCGTGCAGCCCTGCGAGCTACTTCCGCCGTACAACGCGATCGCGGGTGCCGGTCCCGCCGGACAGTTCGGCCTCGGTCAGGGCGGGTTCCAGGGCAACCAGCTCGGCAGTCACGGTGGTCATGGTGGTCACGGCCTAAGCGGCGGTGGCGGCCTAGGCGGTCTGTTCGGTAACCGCTGAGGCGACACCGCCTGCGACGGACGGGCGGCGCGCGGGCTCATCTCGCTCGCTCGACGCCCTCGGCATTCTTGGCGTACCCGGCATCCTCGGCGAACACGTCGGGGGTGCGGACGTGTTCGGGCCGGAATCCGATGCCGATGACCCGCCCGAGCACCCGTCTGATCCGCGGCGCCGCCGTGGCGGTCACCCCATGGGACATCATGGCTGTCACCAGGTTGGACATCCCGGCCCGCACCGCCCCCGTCACCGTTCTTGCCGTCGCGTTCGCCACCGCGTTCGTCATGGGGGCACGCGTGACCCGGCGTGACGGGCTGCCGCCGTGCGCCGGCCGCTCGTCATCACCCAGCAGGCGCACCAGGAAGGCGCCCTGCCGGACCTGGATCATCTGCATGAGCACGACCGGCCAGGTCCGCCGGCGCTGCACCCGCCGCAGCTCGGCCGGCTCGGGCGGCCCGGCCCGCAGCGTCGCGGCCATCAGGTTCGCCGTCGCCACCGCGTCCTGGACGGCGTAGTTCACCCCGACACCGCCCGCCGGGGACATCGCGTGGGCGGCATCGCCGATGCAGAGCAGACCCGGCTGGAACCATCGGCGAAGCCGGTCGACCTGCACCACCAGGGTCTTCACCTGGTCCCAGTCGGTGAGGTCGTCGACGACAGCGGACAGCGCTGGCGCCGCGGCGATGATCCGCGCACGGAACGCCGCCAGCCCGCCGGCCGTCTTCGGCTGCCGCTGCGCCGACCCCTTCCGGAGCACCATGCCGCACTGCCAGTAGTCGCGTCGATCCAGGGTGATCAGGGCGTGGCCCTTGCGGAGGTGCGCCAGGGTGAATCCGTCCCCGTTTCCCTCCTCCCCACGCCCGTTCCCCTTTTCCTCCCCATGCCCGTTCCCCTTCCCGTTCCCGTTCCCGTCCCTCGCCGCCCGGCGGCCGCTCGCGGACCCGTCGCCCATGTCTTTCGGCAGCCGGAACCAGAGGACGTCGAAGGGAGCGCCGTGCTCCCGCACAGGCAGGCCGGCACGGGACCGCAAGGTCGAGTGCCGGCCGTCGGCAGCCACCGTCAGATCCGCCCGGATCTCGACCTCCCCGAGGGGGCCGGCCGCGCGCACGCCCACGACCCGTCCGTTCGCCCGGACCAGGTCGGTTGCCTCGGTGCTCATCGCCAGGCGGAACGTCGGATAGGCGGCGGCCCGCTCGGCCAGAAACGTGAGAAAGTCCCACTGAGGCATCAGGGCGATGAACGGGCAGGGCGTCCGCAGGTGCCGGAAGTCCACAACGGTCCGGCGCCGGCCCGCCATATCCAAAGCCAGCGTGGCGGCCCGGGTGTGCGGGAGGCGAAGGAAGTCCGTGAGCAGGCCCAACTCCGCCATCACTGCCATCGTGGACGGGTGAATCGTGTCACCGCGGAAGTCACGGGCGAAATCGGCGTGCTTCTCCAGCACGATGACGTCCACCCCCGCGCGGGCCAGCAGCAGACCGAGCATCATCCCCGCCGGCCCACCGCCCGCGATGGCGCATCGGGTGGTCCAGCGCAACGGTGCGGACGGTGTTCCCATGCCGGCTCCCCGGATCCCCCCGGGTCTGCCCCCGCGTCGGCCGCCACCGGGCGGAGCGACCGCGGCGGTCCCCCGGAGCCTGTCGTCCCCGTCGTCCTGCCCGGACGTCCTGCCTGGCATCCTGCCCCGCCGGGGAGATGATCGAACCTGTCGACCTCGTCGCCCGCCAGGACGGGCATCAGGACGGGGGCATCGGGGCGGGAG
>NZ_CDXDOR010000250.1:0-4453 GCF_978021225.1 Frankia sp. CeTa3Moorea
CGCAAGCGCCCGCTGCCGGGAGAACTCCATGAACATGCCCGGCCCGGCCATCACGGTGGCCCCGCCGGCCAGCGCGGTCGTGCACTCCCCGCGGCGCAGCGCGGAGGCAGCCAGATGCATGGCCACCAGCGAGGACGAGCAGGCCGTGTCCACCGTGACCGCAGGCCCCTCGAACCCGAACACATACGACACCCGGCCCGACGCCACGCTCCCGGTGGAGCCGGTCCCGGTGAAGCCCTCCAGCTCCGGCGACACCGGGCCGCTGCCGTAGCCCTCGTGGATGACGCCGGCGTACACGCCGACCTCGGCGCCCTTCAGCGACGTCGGGTCGATCCCCGCGTGCTCCAGTGCCTCCCACGAGGTCTCGAGCAGCAGCCGCTGCTGCGGGTCCATCGCGATGGCCTCGCGCGGTGAGATGCCGAAGAACGCGGCATCGAACAGCGCCGCCTCGTGGAGGAATCCGCCCTGGTCGACATACGACGTGCCGGACCGGTCGGTGTCGGTGTCGGTGTCGGTGTCGAACAGGCTGTCCAGGTCCCAGCCGCGGTCGGTCGGGAACCCGGACACGCCGTCGCCGCGCTCGCTGACCAGTCGCCACAGGTCGTCCGGGCCGGCGACCCCGCCGGGCAGCCGGCACGCCATCCCGACGATCGCGATCGGCTCTGACTGCTCGCTCTCCAGCTCACGGACCCGCTGCTGCGACCGGCGGGCGTCGGCCAGCACCCGCTTGAGGTACTCGCGCAGCTTGCTCTCATCAGCCATGGGAGGTCTGCTCCTGGGATCCGCTGGTCAATGCTCGGGCTACTGCCCGAACTCGGTGTCGATGAGCGCGAACAGCTCGTCGTCGGAGGCCGCCTCGACGTCCACCGCGGCGTCGTCCGGCGTGGCGCCGGCCGCCCAGTCCGCCAGCAGCCGTTGCAACCGGGTGGCGACCTGGGCCCGGACCAAGGCGTCCGGCGCCCCGGCGGCGAGCACCGCCTCCAGCCGGCCGATATCGGACAACAACGCCTCTCCCGGGACCGCCGGGCCGGCCGCGGGATCGAGCCGCTCACCGAGGTGGGCGGCCAGCGCCACCGGGCTGGGGTGGTCGAAGACGGCGGTTGCGGGCAGGTTGAGACCGGTGGCCTCGCGCAGCCGGTTACGCAGCTCGACCGAGGTGAGCGAGTCGAAACCGGCCTCCTTGAAGGCGGTGTCGGGCGCCACCTGGGCGGGGCCGGCGTGTCCGAGCACGAGCGCCACGTGGGCGCGGACGAGCTCGAGCAGCCGGTGGGCGCGCTCGGCCGGTGGCAGCCCGGCCAGCCGGGCTGCCAGGCCGTCGCTCGCGTCGGCGGCCGTCCGGGCCGTGGGCCGCCGGCTGCGGACCAGCCCGCGCAGCAGGGGCGGCACGCCGGCGCCCAGCGCCGCCTCGGCCCGCAGCGCCCGTGAGTCGAGCCGGACCGGCAGGACCAGTGCGCGCCCGGTCCGCAGTGCGACGTCCAGCAGGTCCATGCCCTCGGCCAGGCTGATCGGCACCACCCCGCCACGCCGGCCCGCGGGCGTGGCGACCGGGCCGGCCTGCTCCCAAGGCCCGAACGCCAGCGACGTGGCCGGCCTACCGGCCGCCCGCAGCTGTGCGGCGACGGCGTCCAGGTAGGCGTTCGCGCCGGCGTAGCCGGCAGCGCCGGCTCCGAGGAACACCGACGCCGCCGAGCCGGCTAGCACGAAGGCCTTCAGGTCGAGCGACCGGGTGAGGTCGTCGAGGTGGTCGGCGGCGACGGCCCTGGGCGCGAACACCCGGTTCAGCCGCTCGGTGTCGTACTCGCCGACCAGGCCGCCGTCGAACAGCCGGGCGGCGTGCACGACGGCGGTCAGCGGGTGTTCCGTCGGGACGGCGGCCAGCAGGTCGACGACAGCCGACCGGTCGGAGACGTCGCATACGACCGCCGACACGCTCGCGCCGGCGGCGGTCAGCTCGGCCAGGAGTTCGGGCGCACCCGTGGCGGCCGCGCCGCGGCGGCTCGCCAGGACCAGGTGCCGGACGCCGTGCCGGGCCACGAGGTGGCGGGCGATCGCGGCGCCGAGGGTGCCCGTGCCGCCGGTGACCAGCACGGTGCCCTCCGGGGCGAGGGCGGGACCCGTGGCCGGGCCGGGGGCGCCGAGCCGGGCCAGTCGGGGGACGAACAGCGCGCCGGCGCGGACGGCGACCTGGGGCTCGCCAGCCGCCAGGGCCGCTCCGACCAGTTCCGCCAGTCCAGGTAGTTCGGCCGGCGGGTCGGTGGCCGGATCGGCGTCGACCAGCACGAGGCGGTCCGGGTGCTCGGCCTGCGCCGCCCGCACCAGGCCCCAGACGGCGGCTCCGGCGCGGTCGGTCACGGTCGCGTCGCCGCCGGCCGGGACGGCGCCGCGGGTGGCGACGACGAGCCGGGCGGTTTCCGGGGCCGCCGCCAACCACGTCTGGACGGCGGCGAGGACCTCGGCGGCCAGGGCCCCGGCGGCGCCGCTGTCGGCGGCCTCGGCGGTGAGCAGGACGACGCCCGGGGGGTCGGCCCGGGCGGTCAGCTCGGCGACGTCGCCGGCGGTGCGGGCGACCGACAGCGCCGGGCCGGCGGCCCCCACGGACGGGACCGGCGACCAGGTGACCTCGAACAGGTCCTCCTCGCCGGCGCCCGCGACCTCCGCGGCGGCCACCGGGCGGAACGTGACCGCCGCCGCAGTCAGCACCGGGCCGCCGGCCGGGTCGGTGGCCGACAGCCGGATCGCTCCGTCCCCTGCGGGGGCGAACCGGACCCGCAGCCGGGTGGCGCCGGACGAGTGGAGGGTGACCTCACGCCAGCCGGCGGGGTGCTCGTCGCCGTCGGCACCGGGCCGGGCGGCCTGCAGTGCGGCGTCGAGCAGGGCCGGGTGGATGCCGTAGCGGCCGGTGTGGTCACGCTGGTCCTCGGGCAGCTCAACCTCGGCAAAGAGTTCCTCGCCGCGCCGCCAGAGCGCCGGGGCGCCGGCCTCGGGTTCGATCTCCTCGGCGCCGGGCGGCGGCCAGGCCGCCGGATCCGGTGGCCGGTCGCCGGCCGCGGGGTCCGGGGCGGCGTCGTCCAGGAGGCCCGTCGCATGACGGGTCCAGTCGTCGGTCTCGTCCGGGCTGGAATGCACGGCCAACGGCCGGGCACCGTCCGCGCCGGGCGCGCCGACGGTGACCTGCAGCCGGACGCCACCGCGTTCCGGCACCGCGAGCGGCCGGTCCACGGTCAGTTCCCGCAGCCGACCGCAGCCGGCCTCGTCGCCGGCCCGGACGGCCAGTTCGACCAGGCCGGCGGCGGGCAGCGCCGGGACGCCGCGGAGGGCGTGGTCGGCGAGCCAGGGGTGGGTGCGCAGCGACAGGAGGGAGGTGAAGACCAGGCCGTCGTTCTCGGGCAGCCGCAGGACGGCGCCGAGCAGCGGGTGGCCGGCCTCGGCCTGACCAAGGGCGACCGCGTCGGTGGAGGTGACAGGAGACAGCCAGTAGTGCTCGTGGTCGAAGGCGTAGGTCGGCAGGTCGACGCCGTCGCCGGTGCTGCCGTCCCGGAGGGTGGCGGTCCAGGCGACGTCCACGCCGCGGACGAACAGCTCGCCGGCCGCGGTCAGGAGGGTTTCGGTCTCGGGTCGCCCTTCGCGCAGGACCGGGACGGTGGATGCGGTTTCGGCGAGGAGGCCGGAGAGGGCTGCGCCGGGGCCGACTTCTACGAAGAGTTCGGCGCCGGAGGCCTGGACGCCGTCGTGGAATCGCACCGGGCGGCGGATGTGGGCGGCCCAGTAGTCCGCCGAGGCCAGCTCGTCGGCCGCGACGATCCTGCCGGTCAGGTTGGAGACGACCGGGATCCTGGCCGGGCTCCAGGAGATGTCCGCGAGGGCGGCGGCGAAGTCGGCGATCATGGGTTCCATCCGCGCGGAGTGGAACGCGTGGGAAACGGCCAGCCGCCTGACCTTCCGGCCTTCCGCACGCAGATGTTCGGCCGCGGCCAACACAGGTTCCTCGTCCCCGGACAGCACGACCGAGTCCGGGCCGTTGACAGCGGCAAGGTCGACGCCGCCGCCGAGACAGCGCTGGACATCGCCCTCGGTCGCGTTCACGGCGACCATGGCCCCACCGGGTTCAAGCGCCTGCATCAGCCGGCCCCGCGCCGCCACGACCGTGCAGGCATCCTCCAGCGACAGCACCCCCGCGACGTGCGCGGCCGTGATCTCACCGATCGAATGGCCCATCACCGCATCGGGTCTCACACCCCACGAACCCAGCAGCCGGGTAAGAGCGACCTCGACGGCGAACAGCCCTGCCTGCGCGAAGACGGTCTGGTCCAACAGCCCGTTCCGCGGCTCGAAGACCACCTCACGCACCGAAAAACCGACCACACCCGCCAGCCGCTCGTCCAACAACCCGCAGACCTCGTCAAAGGCAGCCGCGAAGACCGGGAACCGCGCATACAGCCCTCGGCCCATCCCC
>NZ_CDXDOR010000251.1:0-2590 GCF_978021225.1 Frankia sp. CeTa3Moorea
GGGGGGCAGGTGAGGACCGCCGCGCGTGCCGTGGAGCGGGGTCACGGCCGCCGCGAACGGCGCGTGGTGAAAGCCACCGAGGTCCGCGCCGGACTGCTGTTCCCGCACGCCGTGCAAGCGGTGCGGATCACCCGCCGCCGTCAGCCGCTCACCGAAGGACCGGCCGAGACCGAGGTCGCTTACCTGGTCACGAGTCTGCCGACTCACCAGGCCAGCCCGGCCCAGCTCGCCGCGTTCACCCGGGAGCACTGGCACGTGGAGAACCGGCTGCACTGGGTCCGCGATGTGACTTTCGGTGAGGACCTCAGTCAGGTCCGGACCGGTAACGCACCCCAGGTCATGGCCAGCCTGCGCAACCTCGCGATCATCATCCTGCGCCTGACCGGTGTCACGAACATCGCCGCGGGAGTCCGTCATCACGCCCGCCGCCCTGAACGCCCACTAGAAACGATCATGAAGCTTGTTTGCTAATCGACAACTTTGCCAAGGCCCTGGCCAGGGCAGCTTCCCGCGGTCCAGCTTCCCGCTCGGCGTGGTCGGCATCTCCATTATCGGGACGATGGCATTGGGCAGCATGTACTCTGGGACACTCCGCGCGAGGAAGGCCCGCGCCTCCTTGAGCGAGGGCACGGTGTCACCGGACGCGATGACAGAGGCGACAAGCTTCGCGAACTCGGTGTCCTCGCCACGCAGGGCGACCGCGACGTCCTTGACCGCCTCGTGCCGGATGCAGAACGCGACTCGCGGGTGTCCTGAGTGGATTCGGTGCGCGGAGCGGGGCTGTCTTCACCGGCTATCTCGCGCTCCTTTCCCTTACCTGGCTTGATATTTGAGCGCCGTCGGTTCGGCAGCGTAGGTGTATCCACGCTCCGTACGCCCGAGACGGTCAAGCGCGGTGCGACGCGGTACTCGCATCGCACCGCTACGGCGTTCGACGGCCTGGCTGGGGATTCCCCCGCCGCAGGCGAATTCGTCCCACCGCGCGCAAGCAGGGGCGGTGTTCCGCACAGACCGAATGCATCCCGCGCGTGTGCGTGGCCCCAACGGCGAACTGTCCCCATTAGATTTTACACGGTGGGCGGTCGCTTGTGGACATCCACAAGCGACCGCCCACCGTCAGGATTCTTCTGGGGCGCGGTCTTCCAGGACGCCGACGAACGCCGATGCCACGAGGGCGACCGCGCGGTCCTCGTCGCGGGTCAGGTCCCGGAGGACTTCCTGCGCCGTGGTCCCGGCCAGCTCGACCAACGCCTGGGTGAGCCGGATGCGAACCACCGAGTCGGCCGCGTGCGCGCGCAGCTGGGCGGTCAGGCCGGCGAGGATGCGTTCGGCGCAGTCGGACTCGGTCGAGAGCATGCCCAGGACCTCGCCCGCCTCCACGTCCTTCGCGCCCTCGACCACCATGTCGATGAGCACCGGGACGGCCGCGATCGCCCCCCGCCTGCCCAGCGCCAGCGCGGCGTGCGCGCGGACGGTGGAGTCCGGGTCGCCGAGCGCGTCGGCGAGCACCGACGTCGTGCCCGGGGCGTCCGACAGCTCACCGATCGCGCGGACGGCCCGGCGGCGGACGTCAACCTCGGGCGAGCGCGCGCCCGCCGTCAGGGTCGCCACGCCGTCGCCGCCCGAGCGGGCCAGCGCCCAGCGCAGGGCACCGGCCACGTTCGGGTCGGACTCGGCGAGGACCGCGCCGGCCAGCACTTCGGCCGGGGCGTCGTCCCCACCGGGTCGGGACAGCACAGTCTGCTGCCTTCGGGCCGCGCTGCTGGAGGTGAGGCCCTGCATGAGGTCCACGATCCGCAGCACGCCCTGCCAGCCGGTGGGCGCGGACGCCTCGATCGCCCGCAGGCGCTCGAGGAGCTCCTGCTCCCGCTCCAGCCGGTCCTCCGTCCACTTGATCAGGTCGCTGACCAGGCCGGACGGGGTGAACGCCGGGTCCTGCAGCGCGCGCCCGATCTGCTTGAGCGACAGCCCGAGGGACCGCAGGCTCTCCACGTGGAAGATCCGGCGTACGTCCTCGGCGGAGTACTCCCGGTAGCCCCCGGTGGTGCGGCCGGTGGGCCGCACCAGACCGAGGGCGTCGTAGTGCCGGAGCATCCGGGTACTCACCCCCGACTGGTGAGCGACGTCTCCGATCAGCAAGCCGCGATCCCTACTCGGCCTGCTCGGCGGGGCCCTCGGGGGCGTCCGGGATGCCCTTGACCCCCTTGGCCGCCGCGGTGGAGGCCGCGGCCGCCGCGTGCTGCGGGCCCATCAGGACAACGCGCTTGGCCTCGTCGATGGCGCCCTCGAAGCCCGCGTCCGGGTCCTTGAGCAGGATCTCGGTCGCCTTGGCGTGCGCGGCCACCGCGGGATTCGGGTGCACCGCCGCCTCAGCCAGCGCGGGCTCGATGACCTCGCCCAGATCCACCAGAGACCGGCTCAGGCTGAGCTGGATGTTCCGGTCGCCGCGACCGAGCTCCTGCACCAGCTCGGCGGCCAGGGTCGCGCGCTCCTCGTCCGGGACGAGGACCACACCGGCACGCCACGCGGTGCGGGCGATCTCGTCGTCGGCGTCGTGGAACATCTCCTTGGTGATCCACGGCCAGGCGCT
>NZ_CDXDOR010000251.1:2990-3922 GCF_978021225.1 Frankia sp. CeTa3Moorea
AGCGCCTGGCTACGGGCCTGGGTGCGCTCGGAGTCGAGCTCCTGGCGGACCCGGGGCAGCGTCAGCTCCGAGGGCAGCCGGATCAGCGCCCAGGACAGCATGTCGCGGACGAAGAAGTCCGGCTCCACCGCACAGCGCTCGATCAGGGTGTCCAGCTGCTCCGGGATCGGGTTCGACCCGAGGGCCATGGCGGCCTTCAGTCGGATCGACGCGTCGTCGGCCCCCAAGGCGTTGGCGATGCGCTCGTTCTGCGTGGCTCGATTGGTCGTTGCCATCGGGACCACCTCCTGACACGAAGCCAACACCTTGTCACCGTGTCAAGGTCAAGTCCACGACCCGGCAAATCCTCAACAATCAAGTGACCCGCGACACATCGCCGGGCCGGGGGATCACTGCGGGTTCCTGCGGGCCAGCACCCGGTAGGTGTTGGACACCCCCTTGTGCCCGCCGAGCTTCTTGGTGACGACGTCGACCAGGTAGGCCAGGGCCAGCACCGGCACGCTCGCGTTGAACGCGACCATCCGCAGCGCCGCCTTCAGCTTGGAGGGCGGCGCCGGGCGCCAAGCCAGGTCCGCCCCGCCGATCAGCCCGGCGTTGATCGAGAGCACCGCGGCGCTCACCACGTCCTGCCCGTTGTGCGGCTCGGCCCGCTGCTCGGACACCACCGTCATGCCCAGCGCCGCCAACTCGGCGCGCAGGTTGGCGATCGGGATCATGTGCAGGTGTTGCGGCTGCAACCACGAGATCCACCACTTACCCAGGACCTTGGCCCAGGTGGAGTCAGGGTCGGGCAGCTCGATGGAGAACAGCCCGCCCTCCGGCAGCGCAGCCACCGCGGCGGCCATCTCCGCCTTCGGGTCGGTGGTGTGCTCGAGGTAGTGGTACATGCTGATCACGTCGTATTGGCCCGCGAAACCGGGGGCCTCCTCGAT
>NZ_CDXDOR010000251.1:3959-4885 GCF_978021225.1 Frankia sp. CeTa3Moorea
GGTCAACTGCTCCCGCCGGCCCATCCACCATCCAGTCCCTCGACGCCGTCACGATCATCCTATCGAGGCGTCGCTACGACCGTTTGACCCCGCCCAGCTTCATCACCGCCCGATCTCCGCCGAGAACCTCCGCAAACGCCTGCACGTCGGCGCGGGCACTGCACGAGCCCTTGTCGCGCAGCTGCGCAGCGATACCAAGGCCGCATTCGACACCGCGGTGCCAGAGCCGGCCGGCATCGGAGCAGCCTGACACTTTCGAGGGCCCAGGGCCGACTGTGGAACAGTCGGCAACGGGGTAGTCTGACGCCGTCGAACGCCCACGGCTGACCCGGAGGATGCCGGCGCCATCGGCGGCGGCGGGACGCCGTGGCCCGCCGGCCTCGTCGTGCTGCCTGTGGAACCGCCGGCGGGTGAGAGCCGCCAGGCTGCGGTCGGGCGGGTGGCGCGGACGCGGTCTCGCCGCTGGCCTCGCCGTCGCCTGTGCCTGCCGGCCGCGGTCGGTACGGCGATGACGGTGACGGTCTTGTCTGGTGTCAGCAGGCGCATCTGCCGCCCCAGCCGCAGCACCCGGCCGTCCTGGCATGTGCGGCGGTCTTGGGGCGCCAGGGCCATCCCAGCAACACGACCGCGAGGACGGCCAAGACGATCCCGGCGGCGATCAGGGTGTGGTTGACCGCAGCGGCGGCTCCCGTCGTGAGCAGCCCTGCGCCGACCAGGAGCGGCAGTGCGCAGCGCACGGCGCAGGCGAGGATCGCCAGCGTCGCCGACACGGCGGCCCGGCGCGGCGTGCGGCACCGATCCGAGGCCGGGGCTGCTCAGTGGCCGTTCGGATCTCGAACGGTCCCGTGACGATCGGTGCGGCGCGGTCGGGACGGGGATTGGTGGGCGTGGCGGTCACGGCTGGTTCCTCGGGCGGGCGACAGGGG
>NZ_CDXDOR010000252.1:0-4367 GCF_978021225.1 Frankia sp. CeTa3Moorea
TAGCGGGCGCAGGGTCGAGGCGTACACCCGCCGGGTGCCCGCCGTCTCCGGATGATCCAACGTGGCCAGGAACGCGGCGACCGCCTCGCCCACCGTCGGAGCCTCCGAGGGCCGCCCCAGTGCCCGCACCACGCCCATGGCAGCCCCCTCCTGCGTCTGTCGCAGAAAAGCACGCGGAGTCGGCCCCGTCCAGCGACCGCATCGACGCAGGTCACCGGGGGTGTTACCGCAGAAAATTGGCTGCTTGCCGCGATAGTTCAGTAGTCCCAGTATCGCGAAAATCAAGACATGGCGGCGCCGAACAGTCGATGATCCTGCCGTGAGGACAGCGCGGGGGCTGTCTCAACGGGGCACATCTGACCAGCTGACCAGAAAGTTGACGAGGCCTCTTCAGCGCCCGCAACCTTCTCCGCTAGCACCGCGTCTTACTCGCTGATGATCCGACGCTGGTCAACGAACTGAACGCCGTACCGCTGCGCTCAAGCCCCATGCCCTGGCGCGATGGTTAACACGAACGGACGTTTGTGGAGGGGTGGTGTCAGCGACCCGGTTTTTCGGCTATCGGTCGAGAAAATCCCACCAGCTCCGCAACATTCTTCCGCTTCCCTCATCCGGGGCATCCGTGGCCAGGCCAGCGGTGGCGATCAGTCGCACGAGGCACATCCTCAGACCACCACCCGCCACCCACCGCACCAGCCAGGATGCTCATGCAGTCCGGGGGCCCCTGGGCGGATCAAGCCCCGAAGACCCTTCCATGAGAACCAGGAGAACAGTTTCGCGATGGAAGCCTCCGCACTGCGCCCGCTCGTCACCTCGATGACGCTTGAGGCTGTGCGTGCCACCAACCTGCATCCGGTCTTCGTCTCCTTGGGTCTGAGGCCCGAGGACTTCCAGCCGGCTGTCGGCGGACGGAGCGCGGACGCGCACGGCTCGACCGGGCGCGTCTTCGACACCGCCCTGCGCGGGATCGGGCAGTGGTCGGATCGGGTGTGGTTCTTCAAGGGCGGCAGCTACACGGCGCTCATCGACGGCGCCGCCTCCCCGGAGCCCTGGCGGCCGATGAGCGACTGGCCGGGCTGGCCCGCCAAGTTCTCCGCCGGCTTCGACGCGGCGGTCCAAGGGACGGGCAAGTTCAGCGGCTGGTACTACTTCTTCGCCGGCGACGAGTGGATCGGGTACGACCAGCGTGTGCAGAAGGTCGGCGGAGCTCCGCAACCGATCGCGGGGACCTGGGGCGGTGTCACACCGCCGTTCACCGAAGGCATCGACGCGGCCATCCATGGTGTGACGGAGAAGTACGACGGCAAGGCCTGGCTGTTCAAGGGTTCGGAGTACATCCGGTACGACATGAACACCAGCATGGTCGACGTACAGCCCACACCCATCGCGACCGCTTGGGGGCAGGGGACCTGGCCGGCCGACTTCGACCGGATCGACCTCGCCTTCTACGGCGCCCCGCCGAACGAGTCGACGACGATCTACTTCCTGCGCGGCGAGCAGTACCTCGCCTATGACCTTAAGCAGGACCGGGTACTCGGGCAGCCTCGGCTCGTCACGGAGAAGCGGCCGGCGCTGGCACGATTCCTGACCAGACCTCAGCTCTTCCTTGAGGAGCACTACACACTGCACCGGTTCCTCGGACAGACCGGGCGAGGCGAGCCCTTGGCCACCATCGGTCTCGCAGGTGGGGCCAAACAGGAGTCAAAGATCGTCACAAAGATCAACACTATCCGGGCCAGCGAGTCCCAGCGGAACATCCTGGAGAGTACGTCCCAGCGAGCGATCGACGAGGTCGCCGACAAGACCAACGCTGACTCATCGAGCACCTTCAGCCAGCAGGACTACGGCTACCAGGGCAAGATGTCGGCGCGAGGCGAGGCGAACTGGACAGGGCTCGGTGGTGAGGCCGAGGTCGATGTCGGCTTCCAGGGCAGCACCCAGGACGTGCGTCAGGGATTCGCCCACTCGATGAGCAACGAGTTGTCCAATAGTTCGAGCCGCACGATGGAGACGAACAAGGAAGTCACCTCGATCGAGTCGGTCACCTCCACCATCGAGGTGACGACCGAGACTGAGCTCGTCTACACCTTCGACAACTCGAACAACCCTGACTCGGTGAACTTCGCCATCGTTCAGCTGACCCAGGAATTCATCGTCCTGCTGTCGCTCTCGGACCTGAAACTCACGTTCCTGAACGGCACACCGGACCAGGCCAGGACCGAACCACTGCGGAACGCCGCCGCCCTGCTCGCGGACGTCCTCGCGGACAGCGCACTGCGCGAACGGGTGCTAGTCAATCTCGTCGGCGCCGCCCAGGGAATCGTCGATGTGACCGGACAGCCCCGGGATCTGGTGACGCGCGACGGCGACAGCGTCCGTGAAGTCAAGGGTGTGTCCACCACCTACGTCCCGAAGGACAGCACCGGCCAGGACCTGCGGCCGTTCGTCGTACCAGGCATCGCTATCAGTGTGCAGCGACCGGTTATCCTCACCACCAACACGATTGTCGTGCCGCTTCTCTGAGCGGTCTGATGCTGAAGGAGAACGCCATGTCCGCAACCGCGACAGTGCTCAACGTCTGGTGTCTTCGGCAGGCCACCGGGACCGACTTCGAAGTGAACAACGCCCTTGCCGGGCTGGCTCCGTCCCTTGCGCTCGGTCAGCTAGGTGCACCGCTGGAGCACTTCGTCCGGATGCTGCCCGGAGTGATCGGCGCGATCGACTCCGCCAGATCCGACCCGGACAACCTCTACCTCACCGTCGACACCGCGGGTGGGCTGGACAACGCCATCTGGCCAGGAGGCGGCACAACCATCGACATGCAGGCTGGTCAGTCGCAGACGCCTCAAGTCAAGGTAGCTGTCGACTACTCGCTGAACATCTCCCTGTGGGATTATGACTCCTCTTCCGACGACGACCTGCTCGGGTCAATCACGATGTTCGAGTCGGAACAGGGACAGGGCGAAATCGCCAAACTCGCGAAGTCGGACGTGGAGAGCTCGTACTACTACGTCACCTACCGAGTCGACTAGTACTACAGCAACAGTTGCCATGATCGGCAAATGTGTCAGCGCTGTGACCTGCGCCTTCGCTGACGGCTTGCTGGTGGGGCGGAGTCCTGCATCGGCGTGTTGCCTCCGACACGCCGAGAGGTGTTGCTGTAGTACTAGTGCCGCGTAATTAAAAATCGTCGTCTTGTCCGTTTCCTGCCCCATCCGGGCCGTGGCCGGCCCACCGGCCTGCGGCGTCGGACACAAGCTCACGCCTGGGGCTTCATCCGCAGCGTCGACGACGCGCTCTGGGGCCACGCTCAGCACGACACCCAGTTCGAAGCGATCGCCTGGGAGATCGCAGAATCCCTATCCACCTGATCGAACACGCCGTCATCCCCGAGGGGTGCGGCTCCGATAGAGGTAGTTGATCTCTGTCCGGGTCCTGACGTTCTGGATGGTTGGGGGCTTTCGGTACTCGGGGTACATGAGGATAGGTTGCCGAGGCATATCCGCAGGTAGAGGCCCTGCTGCCGGGATCCGGTGTGGTCTGTGGCGGTGTGGTGGCGCGGTGGTGCGTGCATGGAAAGGCCACCGTCTCCACTCTTTGTGGCGTGTGAGATCACGAGGAGAGGAGATCGGTGGCCGTGGACGCGAGCATCCCACAGCCCCGCCCGGTCGGGGCCGAGGGCATGCAGCCGGGTGTGGTCGAGCAGGACGATCTGTTCGCCGAGGCCCTGGCGCACGCGATGGCGATGATCGCCTGGTCGAGGTCGGACGAGGTCCGCGGCCTGACCCACGACGTGCGTGAGGAACGGCTCTACCGGGACGCGTTGGAGTTCGCGCGGCTGTGCCTGCAGGGCCAGTTGGACCTGGAGGCGGCGCGGGAAGCGCCCCGCGCCGACGTCGTCGACGCCGACGCCGACGGCAACCGCCACCAGATCGACACCGCGCTCACGCTCGCCGCTGTCCGCGGCAAGAAGATCACGATCCTGATCGACCTGCTCCACGTGATCCACTACCTCTGGCGGGCGGCCGACTGCTTCTTCTACAAGAACGACCCCGCCGCCCGCGACTGGGTCGCCGAGCAGACCGACAAGCTCCTGCGGGGCCGCCACCGCGACGTGCGCATCGGGATCCGCCGCCGCGCCACCCGGTTCGACTACACCGCCGCCGAACGCGCCGGCGCGGACGAGTGCGCCACCTACCTGGAGAACAAACAGGACTACCTCGACTATCCCGCGTTCCTCGCCGCCGGCTGGCCGATCGCGACCGGTCTCATCGAGGGAACGGCGAAGTGGCTCGTCGAGGACCGCATGGAGATCACCGGAGCCCGCTGGGGCCTCGACGGCGCCGAGGCCGTGCTTCTGCTACGCG
>NZ_CDXDOR010000253.1:0-4340 GCF_978021225.1 Frankia sp. CeTa3Moorea
CTCTCAGGGGCGAGGCCCTGGGCGATCTCGTGCAGGTTCGGGCTGGTGGGGATGCCGGTGCACTGACTTCGCGAGGTACACCGAAAGATGTGACCTAGATCACTAGCTCCGCTTCGCGTCTCACGCTACTCGGCCGGGTCCTGGCGGTCGGTGCGCGCACCTTGACCTGGTCGGGCTGCCATCCATGCGAGGAACGTGGACTGTCGCCAGCGGGGGCGGTCTGGGACCGAGTCATCATCAGGCGGTGGTAGCCGACCGGCGGCGCGGTAGTTCCGCAGTGTTCCCGGCTTGACCCCGGCAAGCTCGGCCATCTGCTTGTAGCCAAGTAGCGGATCGTCACCTCCCACGGTTCCAGACTCTACCGAAAGATCAACACTTGAACTTTAGGGCGCAGCGTCCTAATGTTGGGGGTGTTAGCGGCCCTGCCGGTGTTGCGACCACCGGACAGGGCCTGACCACAACCCTGCGTGAACAGGATGGTGACCTGTGCCCAGTATTCCGCCGTCCGGTCAAGACCGGTGGCGCAACCCCTATGAGGGTCGGCGGCTTGTGACCTTGTCCGCAGACGAACGGACCGGCCTGTATAACGTGACCCTGACTCCAGGGGCAACCCTGCATGACATGATCAACGTGACGGCTACCGCACCTTCGGTACTCTTCGTTGATCATTGGCGGTTGAGCCCCAATGATCCGGCGGTGGTCTTGCAGTTCCGGGCAACGCCGGACCTGGGCAGCGTGCTCCCGTGAGGCACGAAACGGCGGGGTGGGTGCCTGCGGACACGATGCCGGGCTGCGGCCGGTGGACTCCCTATCAGGAATCGCTGTTCGTGATCCTCGTGGCTGGTCCTGCGGGTCCCACGGGGCGGCGGCTGCTCGGCTGCCTGCTGCGTTCTGATCCACGGTCCGTGGTCGCACTCGCGGACATGATCAGAAGTCGGCGCGGCGGCCGGTAAGCGGCTGGTCTAAACGGCCGGTGACCTCGCCTGGGGTTGCCGGCCGTTCGCCGTTTCCGGCCTTCAACAACCTATACAAAATTTGCGATGATGTAGGTACAGCAACGAAAGCGGCCCGACCGGTGCGGGAACACCGATCCGGGCCTGAGTCCCACAACCTGCCAGACCAGGAGCGGAACCTATGTTTACTATGCCAGATGATCCGGTGCGGCAGAGCGCCTACCTCGTTGATCAGTTGATTGCCGCGGTGCGCGAGGCGCTGGCATTGGTGGCGGCTGAGCTGGACGACGGTCCGCTTGCCGGTCCGCCCGGGAACCTCGTACCTCGCGCCGCGGCGTCGGCGCTGCGTGACCTGTCCGCGATGATCGGCATCGTGACGAGCACGAACAGCCTCGCGGTCCTTGATGCGGTGTGGTTCGGTCTGCTTGAGGCGTCGGACGGCGTGTCGGCTTGCCGCGCATCCGGCGAGGATGCGTGATGCCGGGGCTGGCGCGGGCGTTGAACTTCGTTCGTCAGGACGTCAGCGTGACCGAGCGGGATGATCAGCGAGCGGTGTTCGCTGCGGCATGCTCGGCACGGGCCTGGCAGGCCGGTGGGACGGTCTACCAGACCGCTGACAGGCTGCATGAGTGGGCGGCGGTCGTCCGGCTCGTCCACTCCGGCGCCTACGACCTGGTGGTCGTCGACACGATCGACCGGTTGGCCACCACTGAAGCGGGGCGGATGGCGGTACTGGGCATGCTGCGCCGCACGGGGATCCGCGTCCTTGCAGTACGTGACGGCGTGGATACGGGTGATCCGGTGGGCTGCGCTCTCGTCGACTCGCTGTTCACCTAAGAAATGATCAGGATCGGGTCGGGTGGCTGCAACGCCACCCGACCCGGTTTTTGATCCTTCACAGACCCCGGGCTGAGCTGATCTCCTCCGTCGGTCGGGCGGCTGCGCCCTACGTCGGGTTCTCCCGGCCGGGCAAGGGCGCCGACGGCCCGTCCCCGTGCTGGGTGCGGCGCGTCCCTTGCCCGGCCGGGAGGTTCCGGCGTAGCCCCTTGGGGGTCCGGGCGGCGGAGGCGATCAGCGGACGTACGCGGCATCTCCCCCCTCCTCCAGAGTGAGGGCCGGGGTTTGGGGCGGAGCCCCAACAACCAGCAACGGCACCGTTCTCGCGGACGTCGCGCGGCTCCTGGAGCACCGGCGCGGACCAGCGGCACCCTCACCAGCGATCGTCACGGACCCTCTGGCGGGGGGCCTGACGCTCCGACGCGCCGACGGGCCGACGCGCCCACGGGGCGACGCCCCGATGGGGTGCCGACCGGAGGGAGGCGGGGTCCCATCGTGGTGCGGCGATCCCGTAGGCGCGGCGCGCACGGCGACGCGCGGCGCGTGCGACAGGTCACACGCGCGCGCCGTAGGCGCGCCTTGACGGGGTAGAGAACATTGGCGACGATCTAGATGGTTGGGCCTGCTGGGAGCGCACGGCGCTCAGATGAGACCTGTTCACCCAGGTCGCGGACAGGTTCGAGCCGTGCCCACTCCTCGTTGCGGGCGAGGGTGCGCCAAATACCGGCGGCCCGGTTGAAGGTCGGGCCGTTGGTCACTTCCTTGCCGTCAACGATCATGAGGGCGTCACTTGCTGCGGTGGCTGCCTGTTCGGGGTCTGGGTGGGTGCGGTGGATGAAGGCCCGTGCGAGTGCGAGATGGGTGCCGGCGGTGCTGACGTACCGTCCGGTTCCGCTGAGCATCGCCAACGACGCGCGGGCGTGTGGCTCGGCTTCGTCACCCTTGCCGAGATAGCCGAGTACCACCGCATTGAAAGCTTCGCTGGACTCTTCGTCGATCGGTGAAGGTCCTGGCAGGCGGTTGCCGGTCCAGAGATGATCATTCATGGTCCGCAAGGCGGTTAGTGCTTCGTCTTCGCGGCTGGTGATGGCGTAGGCGCGGGCCTGTGCGCAGGCGAGGAGCGGGACGATATAGGGGTGCGCCTGCGGCTGGGCCTGGGCGGCGATGTCCGCAGCGGTCTCGAACTCGCGGGCGAAGAAGGCCACGGCGGAGCGCATGGCGGCAACCGATCCGGCAAGTAGTGGGTTACCGGCTGCCTGGGCGTGTTGAGCGGCGAGGACGAAGAACGTCAACGCGCCGTCGTCATCGCCCATGTCGAAGGCGAGTCGACCACGGTAGAAGGCGTATTGGCCGGCGAGGAGTTCGAGGTCGCGACGGTCGGTGCCGGTGACTCTGGTTTCCAACCGGGCTTCCGCATCGTCCCACGCCTGTTCGACGGGTCCGAGTAGATCCGCGTGCGGTGTCGTGGAGTAGATCCGGGTGAGGCGTTGGATGCCCTGGTGGAGCTGGGCGACACTGAGGGGGTCCGGGGTGGACGCGGCGATGGCGCGGGAGATCTGCGCGGCGCGGCTGGTGGCGCCAGTCGTGGCGGTGCTGGCGGCAAGGAGGATGCCGGTGCCGAGTAGGTCACGGCGGCGCGACGGACTCACCTCCTCGCGGGGCGGCCCGCTGCCGGGCTCCGCCTGCATGACGGGACGTGGTAGCACGGGCGGCGGGGCTACGGCCTGTGTCTCACGGTAGCGAGTGGGATTCCGGGTCAGCAAATCTTCCACGGAAACGTGAAACATCTCCTCCAACACCCGGCATGCCGCCGGATAGGGCCTGGTGGCTACCTGGCCGGCGATCCACCGTTTCGCCTGCCGGTCGCTGAGTGGCCCCGGCACCCGAAGATCGTTGTTTTCCCGGCTAAGTGTGCGGGCGGTGGTGTCGAAGACACGGCGGAAGTCGTCGCAACTCCAGTTCCGATCATGAAGTAGTCGGGCGAGCATCGTGTCGCTGCGGGGCGGGGCCATCAGCGGTCCTTCCGACTGTCTGGCGGGGTCTGAGGTCCTGGTCAGGTGCCATGTTCCGACCGCCGGCCTCGAATGTCACGGGATGGCATCAGGAAGGCACGGATGGCATGCGGATGCCGTGCCGTGCCGTCATGGTGGCGGCGTTCCCCTGCGCCCCGACGGTCACTGTGATGCCTGGTTCGGTGGCCGATAGTGATGTCCGGCGGTTCTGGTCGGGTTGGCCTTCGTGTCCTCGGCGGGCGCTGTGAACGGTTCCGGGCGGGCTGTTCCACGGGGGTGGGGCCTGCCCGGGGCCACCTTGTTGTGATCACGAGACGAGGGGGGTCCTGGCGTGGGCCGGTGGGAGGACGAGCACTTTGCCCGGTTGGAATGTGAGGTGCCGGTGCGGGGCCGGGATCGTCTGGCCTGGTGGCGGACGACGCGGGCCGGCCTGGGGGCGGTGGAGGTGGCCGCGGTGCCGGTCGGGACGCTCGGGCTGCTCGACACCCCGGGGGTAGCGGTGCGGCATGGCCGGGTTCCGGCGGGGGCGGGGTTGCTG
>NZ_CDXDOR010000254.1:0-4237 GCF_978021225.1 Frankia sp. CeTa3Moorea
CCGCCCGCCCCGCCGGCCACCTCCAGCATGGCGGTGCGGGTCACGCCGGTGGCGCGAGCCGACGGAGCGCACGCGAACTGATCGCGGTGGGTGGCCGATGCCGATCCGACCGTGTCGGCCTGGTGTGGCTCCCCAGGTGGGTGCATCTTTCGCCCCGATGTGTTACTTCTGGGACCGATGTGCGAAAGTTGCGGGAAAGCGGTTTTCCCGGCCGCGTCCGACCTTGCGGCACCCCCTCCCCACCACCTCGAAGATCGGCCCTGTCCCGACGATCAGCGCCACCTCGAAGATCCCGCGTCCGGTCCGATCCTGCTCGGAGTCCGATCGATGTCCCTGTCCACGGCCGTGCGTCTGCAACGCCCGCGCCCGGTCGCCTTCGCCATCGCACTCGTGCTGGCGTGGTTGCTGCTTGCCCTTGTCGCGTTCGCCCTGCGCCGCGATCCCATCGAGGATGATCTCGCCGCCCGGGCGACCGCGGCGGTCCGGTCCACCGGCGGCGGGCACGCCCAGGTTCACGTCGAGGGGCGTGATGCGGTCGTCACCGGTCGTTTCCCGAGTGCCGCCGCCGCCGAACAGGCGCGGGCCTCGGCCGCGGTCGCCGGCACGACCTCCGCGCGTCTCGGTGACGACGTGGTCATCGCGACCGAACCCGCGCGCCCCCTGGTGCTCGCCGTGGCCGGCCGAGGACTGTCGATCACGGCGACCGTGCCCGACCGGGCGAGCCGTGCCGTGTTGCTCGCCGCCGTGGCGGACGCGAGCGGCGGGTCGGTGACCGGCGAGGTCCGGGTCGACCCGGCCGTGGCGGAGCCGCCGGTGGAGGCGGTGGCCGCCGTCGCGGCGGCGTTGCGCGGTTTCCCCGGGAACCACTCGGTCACAGTCTCCGGGACGACCGTGGCGGTGGCCGGCAGCGCCCCGGACGAGGCCACGAGGCGGCGCCTCGGCGCCCAGGTGCTGGCGGCGGCCGGTACCACCGTTCCTGATGCCACCCTGGACAACCGGCTTGTCGTCCCGGGAGAGAAGCCTGCCGCCCCGGCGGCGAAGCCCACCTCCGACGCCGGGGCCCTCGCGGCCCTACGCGCTGCCCTCGACGGCCGGAACGTGACGTTCCCGGTCGGCGCAGCGACACTGAGCCCGCCGGCCCGCCTTTGGCTTGACCGGGTGGCGGCGGCGCTGCGCGCCGGCCGGGTCGTGGTCCTGGTCGGCGGCCACACCGACGCCTTCGGGCCGGCGACCCTCAATCAGGCGTTGTCTCTGGACCGGGCCCGGGTGACTGCCGACTACCTGACGGACCGGGGCGTACGTCCCGACCTCATGCGCGTCGCCGGGTTCGGTTCCCGGTGGCCGGAGGCCGACAACGCCACGCCCCGGGGACGGGCGGCCAACCGTCGGGTCGAGATCGTCCCGTGGCCCGATCGCTGATTCTGGGCGAGCCCGATCCCGGCTGATCCGGTCGATCTGCAGTCCGGTCGATCTGCAGTCCGGCCGATCTGCAGTCCGGCCGATCTGCAGTCCGGCCGATCTGCAGTCCGGTCGATTTCCGGCCCAGTATCACGGTGATGTCGCGGATGCGCGACCGTCTTGCCTGCGGCGGGTGGCCCATGGCACCCTCTGCTTAGGGAAGCCTTAGCTAAGGCTGCTCCGCAGGGTCGACTGCCCCACGGGGTCGAAGGATCATCGACAGATCGACAGGGTCGCGAACTGCCGCTTGGCCGTCCGCGTGCTGGCTGTCTCGGGCGTGGTGAGGTGCGGTGCTCGTCTGTTCATGCTTCGCGGTGTCCGACCGGATGCTACGCAATGTGATCGCGTCGGGTGCCTGCGACGTTGACGCCGTCGGCGAGCGATGTGATGCCGGGACGGGCTGTGGCGGCTGTGTAGAGGAGATCGCCGAGCTGTTGGACGAGGCGTACGCGCGCCGCGGCAGCCCGGTCGCCAGGGCGGGGTAGGGTTCCGGATGGGTGCTGGTCACCTCGTTGTGGTACCCCGCGTGGCGGCCCGCCCGCCCGGACCATCCGCAACGGTCGAGCTCCCGGCGCCGCGTCCCCCGTCGTTGACCGCCGCGCCCGCCGATCCGTCGCGACCGGATCGCCGTGGTGGGGTTCTCCTTCGGCGGGTTTACCGCGATGGTGTCGAGAGCATCGGTATCCTCGGCGTCCCGGCCGATCGGCGGGTCAGGGCGGCGGTGGGCATCGCGCCGG
The DNA here is from genome assembly GCF_978021225.1 of Frankia sp. CeTa3Moorea. Taxonomy (NCBI): domain Bacteria; kingdom Bacillati; phylum Actinomycetota; class Actinomycetes; order Frankiales; family Frankiaceae; genus Frankia; species Frankia sp. CeTa3Moorea. Next base: position 2,196 of record NZ_CDXDOR010000254.1, read on the forward strand.
CCACCGAACCGCTGCCCGACGGGGTCCCCGCTCGGGCGCGGGTGCGGGTGCTGCTGGTCAGTGGCGTGAGGGATCGTGAGGGATGGGGCGATCCCGACTGAACGTCACGTCAGCCGGGCCTTCGAGCGTCTCGTCTCGGCGGGGATCCCCGCCGCGCTGCGCCTGCGCCTCGTTATGACCGCGGCCACGGCCTGCTGGCCGCCGGTGATCGACGTCACCGAGGACCATCGGCTCACGGTCCGTTACACGGTCGCGTTCCTGGCCCGTCGACTACGGAAGACTACGGAATGAGACCGGCTATGACCGCTATCTCGGACCGCCGGCGGACCGGCCCGCCTCCGCGGTGACCGTGCGCCGGGCCATGTGACCATCACGCTCCGACGGTGTCCCCGCGCGGGCACATCGGTCCACCCGCGAGCTACCGCGTGGAGCTACCGCGTGGAGCTACCGCGTGGTGGGATCACCCTTGCGCTGCCACGACGGCATATGGATGACCCACCCCGACATTGCCGGCTACCGTGGGCCAACCGGCCGAAGTCCGCCTGAGAGGTAGCATCGGCCGGTCGATCCGGCCGAGCCGCGACGCCTCGCTGATTGCGAGGCGCGAGGTCGGCGACGGCGCTGAGTCGGCTGCGCCAGCCGGATCACGGGCGATGCCTACGGGTACAGTACGGTACCCCGTGAGGAGGTCGTGGCGATGTCCGCTCGCCAGGTGCGGCGGTTTCAGCTGGAGCGTGACGTCGATGTCTCCGGCGTCTCCGGGACGGGTGCGGTCGCGTTCGGGGCGCAGGCCCCAGACGGCACCTGCGTGTTGTGGTGGGACTCCGAACACGATTCCATCGGGATCTATCCGACAATGGAGACGCTACTCGCCATCCACGGGCACGGCGGGAGTACTCGCGTCGTCTACATCGATGCCGCCGACCAAGCCGTCCCCGCGGTTCCGGGGGGTCCCGCCGCCTCGGCCGTTCCCGCCCTCTCCGCGGCGTCGCCTGTGCCGAGCCCGGCGTCGCCCGTTCCGAGCCCGGCGTCCCTGCGTGCCGCACCGTCGCTACGCCTCGGTTCCGCGGCGCGTTCGGCCGCCGCGACTCGTGGCCCGCGTCCCTCGCCGACCCGCAAGGCGCAGCCCGGGGGTGATGGCCGCTGATCAGGTCAGCGGGCGGAAGCAGGCGGTGGCCCGTTCCTGCGGGTCTACGGTGTAGAGCGCCAACGTGCCCGCCATCTCCTTCGGGTCCACGCCGTTGTCGAGCATGTGCCGGTGCAGGCCCGCCATCATGAGCAGGGCGTAATGCACCAGAATCGACGTGATGTCGGCGGGATGGCGTAGTGCCTCGCGAAACTGTTCGTCGGTCGCCACGTCGCTGGTGAGAGCGGCGAGGACGCCGAGCCGAATCCGCCCGGCGAGGTCCTCCCAGAGCTGGGCGCTTTTCGGGGCCTCCGGTCCTCGCCAGATCCCCGGGAACGCCAGGCCGGCGACGACGGCGGTCGGCTGTCGTCCCGTCCGGAGATGTATCGCGACGACCCACATCGCCATGAGCCAGCACATCCCGCGCAGGGTGTGCAGCGGATCGACGATCATCTGCTCACGGAGGTGCCGCTCGGACTGCGGGCGGCTGGCCGGAGCCAGCCAACCGCAGACGAGACGTTCGAGGTCGACGATCTGGACCATGGGCAGGTCCGCGGGGTGCGGCCGGGCCAGCGCGGCGGCCCGGTTGGACTCGGAGTCGACCAGGGCGAGCGCGCCCGGATCGGAGAGTGTCTGCCAGGCCAGACCCGCCGACGGCATGCGGCACACGGTAACGCGAAACGCAGCACACCGACCACAGCATCGGCGGCATTGTGTGGCATTCGACGGTTGCCTCACCGCCGATTCTCTGGATGCGTCGCCGTGGTTTCCGCCGGAGGACCGATGCCGCGCGTGCCGCGCGCACAGCGGTCCCCGGATCCGGGAGGAGCGTTGCGAACGGTAAGCGGGCGTCCGGGGGTTCACTCCTCGCCGAGGAGGTCTGACTACTCGCCGAGGAGGTCGAGGGGGGTGGTGG
>NZ_CDXDOR010000255.1:0-4117 GCF_978021225.1 Frankia sp. CeTa3Moorea
CCCCCGGCCGGGGGGCCGGCCGGGGGACCGATCGGGGGGCGCCGACCGACCCGGGGACCGGAGCGGCGGACGGGACAGGGCGATCAGCAGCAGGACCGGCCAGATCTTGAGCAGCGCACCCGCGGCGAGATGAAATCCCGCCCGGCCGGACCGGCCCGCGGCGAGCGCGAGCACGGCCGCGACCGCCGCCGCGGCCGGCAGCAGATCGAAACGGGCCAGCGCCACCGGTCCCAGCGCGGTGAGACCGGCCACCCAAAACCCTGCCGCCGGGACCGAGCGACGCACCAGCGCGGCGGTCAGGACGGCGTCGACGGCCACCATCATCCCAATGAACACCGCTCGATAGGGCAATCCCAGATAGGCGTGAGTTACGTCGGGCAACACGAACGCAACTGCCGCGCCCGGCGGATACTGCCAGCGGTCGTCACCGGTGGGCATCCCCTCGCCGCGACCGAGCCCGCGGCCCCACTCCGCATAGATGTGTAGATCGCCGAGCACGCTCTGCTGCATGCCGAACGCCTGGTCGGTCACCACCAGGATGACGAGGACGGCACGGCTGACCAGCCACCATGCCCAGAGGCGCCGGGCTGACCGGTCGGGAGTGCCGGCTCCGGGGCGGGCGAGCGCGGCCAGCCGTCCGGGTGCGGACAAAGCCGGCCCCCCGGCGCGCCGCGGCACCGGGAGGCGGCTCGACGGGTCCGCGCGCACGCTCGCGACCGTACCCGGAGGTGCCTGGTGGGCGATGGCGCGCCCTGCGCGCACCCGACAGACGGCATCTCCCGTCACCTATTGTTTGCGCCATATCGAGTCACCACCGCGGCGCGCAACGGAGCGCGCCGTGGCCGGCGGACCGGGCGGCGCGTTCGGCGGCGAAGGGTGGCTCGAAACGCGCCGCGGAGGTGCCTGTGATCCTCGGATCCGGCTCAGCATGGGACACGGCCTGCGTTCAACTGGCGAACGCGGCTCGTCATCTGGGCCTTGACGACGGTATGCACGACCTGCTCCGCACGCCCCGCCGGGCGATCACCGTCAGCGTTCCGCTACAGCGCGACGACGGTCAGCTGACCGTGCTGACCGGCTATCGCGTCCAGCACAACCTCGCCCGTGGCCCGGGCAAGGGGGGGATCCGCTTCCACCCCACCACCGACCTCGACGAGGTCAAGGCGCTGGCGATGTGGATGACCTGGAAGTGCGCGCTGATGGGGATCCCCTACGGCGGGGCCAAGGGCGGCATCGCGGTGGAACCGGCGATGCTCTCCCTACCGGAACGCGAACGCCTGACCCGGCGCTACGCCGCCGAACTCGTCCCGTTGATCGGACCGGAGAAGGACATCCCGGCACCGGATGTGGGCACCGACGAGCAGACCATGGCCTGGATCATGGATACCTACTCGGCGCACACCGGGTACACCGCCACCGGCGTGGTAACCGGCAAGCCGCTGTCCATCGGCGGTTCCGCCGGTCGGGCCGGGGCGACCAGCCTGGGGGTGCAGCTTTCGGTGTTCGCCGCGCTGCGCGAGACCGGGCGCGACCCGCACGCGATGACAATCGCGGTCCAAGGCTTCGGCAAGGTGGGGGCGCTCGCGGCCCAGTACCTGCACGACGCCGGTTGCACTGTGGTCGCGGTCTCGGACGCGAAGGGCGGGATCTACAACCCGCAGGGACTCAACCCGGCCGCCCTCATCCGCTATCTCGCCGACGGCGCGGAGACGGTCGTCGGCTACCCGGGAACCGACACGATCACCAACGACGAGCTCCTGGAGCTCGACGTCGACGTGCTCGTCCCCGCGGCGCTGGAGGGCGTCATCACGGTCGAGAACGTCGACCGGGTCCGCGCGCCGATCATCGTCGAGGGCGCCAACGGCCCGGTGACCGCCGAGGCCGACCAGGTCCTGGACGACCGGGGCGTCCTGGTGGTGCCGGACATCCTCGCCAACGGCGGCGGGGTGGCGGTCTCGTACTTCGAGTGGGTGCAGGACATCCAGGCGTATTTCTGGTCCGAGGACGAGGTCAACGACCGGCTCCGGGCGCTGATGGACCGCGCGTACCGCGAGGTCTCCCTGCTGGCCACGACCCAGAAGATCAGCATGCGCAGCGCCGCGCACGTCATCGGGGTCGGCCGGGTGGCCGACGCCCACCAGACCCGGGGTCTGTATCCCTGACCGGCAGCCCTGACCGGCGGTCATGAGCGCCGCGCGCGCCCCGGGCGGCGCGGCGGTCGCGCCCCGGGGCCCGGCAGCCCTGGGGCCGGCAGCCCTGGGGCCGGCAGCCCTGGGGCCGGCAGCCCTGGGGCCGGCAGCCCTGGGGCCGGCAGCCCTGGGGCCGGCAGCCCTGGGGCCGGCAGCCCTGGGGCCGTCGCCGCCTGCGCGACCGCGGCGGCGACCGCCAGCAGCGTGTCGCGATCGTCCGCCGGAGCGGACCGGTTGCGGCGCCGATGCCCACACCGCTCGCAGACGTGCGTGATGACCAGATCGTGCGTACGGCTCTCCACCGCGACCGGCCGCATCACACCGCCGCACCGCGCCGCCCGATCGCCGGGGTTGACGTCGACGTGCCGCGACGACAGACAGGACGGGCAGTGGTTGGTGTACCCGTCACCACGCACGGCCGTCCCGCAGACCAGGCAGACGAAGTCCTCGGTGGTGCGGGTGAAGCGCCGGCTCACCGGCCAAGAGTAGGTCACCACACGGCGTGCCCCGCCTGCCCGGAGGCCAATCGGTGCCAATCGGTGCCAATGGCAGCCAATCGGGGCGCTCTGACCTGGCCGGAACTCTGACCTGGCCGGGACCAGGTGGGGGCCTCCCGCGAGCGTCTCATCAGATCCGCGTCGGGCGGCCGGACCGCGGGCGGGACGTGTGTCGCCAGAGACGCCGAGGATGTCGGACCCACGGGGTGAAATAGTGGGCGGCGCACCATACCGGGCGTGGTACGTCGGCGCACCATCGCGCCCATCGCCCCGGATGCGTCCCGAGGAGGTCCCGCTGTGGAGGCAGCACACCCTCTGCCGCCCGAGAGCCTGCCGCCCGAGAAACCAGCGCCCGAGAAACCAGCGCCCGAGAAACCAGCGCGGGCGGACGTCCCACCCAACGAACTGTCCGATCGCGATCGTCGCATGTTGCGCTTCGAGCAGGGTTGGTGGCGCCACCCGGGAGCCAAGGAGGAGGCGATCCGGGCCGAGTTCGAGCTGTCATCAACACGCTACTACCAGTTGTTAAACCGGCTGATCGATTCGGAAGCCGCGCTGATAGCCGATCCGATGCTGGTCCGCCGGCTGCGCCGGCTGCGGGAGCAACGCCGGGCGGCCCGATCCGGCCGACGTGACCGGGCCGAGGGGTAAGACCACGCATGACACCTGCCACGAACGCACCGCCGCGGCGTCCCCACCGGCGGCGCCCGGACCGGCTCCACACCCTCGGCGCGGGCGTCGTCGCGGTTCTCGCCGTACTCGCGGGCATCCTGGTGGTCAATCTGCTGAACGGCCCGTCCGACGCGGACGGCTCCACCACCCAGGTCGCGGCCCCGACGCACTCGGCGCGGCCGGGCACGGACCAAGCCGGCGGCGGCCGGACCACTCCGGCCCCGTCGCCGCACCGCGCGGCGGCCACGTCCCCGGTCCCCGGCCCGGGGGCCACGAAGACGGCGCCGGCGTCCCTGGAACCGACGCCGGCGCCGTCCGCGTCCACCGCGACGAAGCCGCCGGCCCCGCCGGGACCGAAGGCCACGGCCCCGGTGGTCGTCCTGAACAACTCGCGGGTCGCCGGGCTCGCCGAGGTGGCCGCCAAGCAGGTCGAGTCGGCCGGGTTCCGGGTCGAGCGGGTGGGCAACTACCAGTCGATCTACAACGTCCCGGTGACGACGGTCTTCTACGACGACGCCGACGCCGACGCCGCCCGCGCCCTGAAGGAGGCGATGCCGGGCATCGAGAGCATCGTGCCCCAGTCGAAGACCAGAATCGTCTCCACCGACGCACTGATCCTGGTGATCACCCGCGACTTCCCCGCCCGCCCGGAAAAATGATCACTTGACCGCCGCGCCACGCTCCTCACCGGCGCCCGACCACCTCGCCCCGTGACCGAGGAAGGCCCAGTGACCGAATCCGCGCCACACAGCCCACCCG
>NZ_CDXDOR010000256.1:0-3940 GCF_978021225.1 Frankia sp. CeTa3Moorea
GTGGGGCCGAGCGCGGGTGTGGGCGCGGCCGCCGGGCCGGGCGGCACGGGTGTCGACGCGCAGGTTCCGGGCGCGGGCGTGGGTACGACCGCGGGGCCGGGTGGTGCGGGTCTCGGCGTCGGGGTGGGGCCGAGCGCGGGTGTGGATGCGAACGCCGGGCCGGGCGGCGCCGGTCTCGGCGCTAGCGTGGCGCCGTCGGTTCGTCGCTGACCGGTGGTCCCAGGAGGGGCCGGCCAGTCTGGAGGGGGCCGGCCGGCCTGGAGGGGTCGGGGTTCAGGCGGCGAGCCCGTGCCGCGCGTCCGCTGCCTGACAGCTGACGACCAGTTCGCCGTCGTGGGCGTCGACGCGCACCGTTCCGCCTTCGGTGACCTCGCCGCGGAGCAGCGCGCGGCCGATGCGGGTTTCGACGTCGTGGGAGATGTAACGGCGCAGCGGCCGGGCGCCGTAGACCGGGTCGTATCCCGCCTGGGCGATCAGGCGCCGGCCGGCGTCGGTCAGCTCGAGGGTGATCCGCCGCTCGGCCAGGCGTCGGCGCAGGTCAGAGAACTGGAGATCGACGATCCGCTCGAGCTGGGGTAGGCCCAGCGGCCGGAACAGGATGATGTCGTCGATCCGATTGAGGAACTCCGGGCGGAAGTGCCCGCGCAGGTCGGCCATCACCCGGGCCTGCGCGTCGGGTCTGATCTGCCCGTCGGAGTCGACGCCGTCGAGCAGGTAGGGGGAGCCGATGTTGGAGGTCATGATGATGACGGTGTTGCGGAAGTCGACCCGGTGTCCCTGGGCGTCGGTGACGCGGCCGTCATCGAGGAGCTGCAGCAGGACGTTGAACACGTCGGTGTGTGCCTTCTCGATCTCGTCGAAGAGCACCACCGCGTAGGGCTTGCGCCGGACCGCCTCGGTGAGCTGGCCGCCCTCCTCGTAGCCGACGTAGCCGGGGGGAGCGCCGACGAGCCGGCTGACCGTGTGCCGTTCCTGGTACTCGCTCATGTCGAGGCGGGTCATGTTCTCCTCGGTGTCGAACAGGGCGGCGGCCAAGGCCCTGGCCAGCTCGGTCTTGCCGACGCCGGTGGGTCCGAGGAGGATGAACGAGCCGATGGGCCGGCGGGGGTCGCGGATGCCGGAGCGGGCCCGGATGATCGCGTCGGTGACCAGCGTGACGGCCTCATCCTGGCCGACGACCCGCTGGCGCAGGGTGTCGTCGAGGCACAGCAGCTTCTCGCGTTCGGTCTCGCGCAGCCGGGAGACCGGGATGCCGGTCCAGGCCGCGACGATCTCGGCGATCTCCTCGTCGGTGACGACCTCGCGCAGCAGCCGCTGCTCGCCCTGTTTGGCGGCGAGCCGGTCCTCCTCGGCCGCGAGTCGCCGTCCCAGCTCACCCAACCGGCCGTAGCGCAGCTCGGCGGCCCGGTTCAGGTCGTAGGCCCGTTCGGCTTCCTCGGCTTCGCGGCGCACCCGTTCGAGCTCCTCGCGTAGCTGCTGAACCCGCCGGATCGCCTGGCGTTCGGCATCCCACTGGGCGCGCTTGGCGTCGGCCTCGGCGCGCAGGTCGGTGAGCTCCCGGCGCAGCTCGGCCAGCCGGGTCTCGCTGGCCGGGTCGGTCTCCTTGGCCAGGGCGGCTTCCTCGATTTCCAGGCGGGTGACCCGCCGGGTGATCTCGTCGAGCTCGGCGGGCATCGAGTCGATCTCGGTGCGTAGCCGGGCGCAGGCCTCGTCGACCAGGTCGATCGCCTTGTCCGGCAGGAATCGGTCGGTGATGTAACGGTGGCTCATCGTGGCAGCGGCGACCAGTGCGCCATCCTGGATCTTTACTCCGTGGTAGATCTCGAAGCGTTCCCGCAGCCCGCGCAGGATCGAGATGGTGTCCTCGACGGTGGGCTCGTCGACCATGACCGGCTGGAAGCGGCGTTCCAGGGCGGCGTCGGACTCCACGCGCTTGCGGTACTCGTCCAGCGTCGTTGCGCCGATCATGTGCAGCTCGCCGCGGGCGAGCATCGGCTTGAGCATGTTGCCGGCGTCCATGGCGCCTTCGGCCGCGCCGGTTCCCACCACGGTGTGCAGCTCGTCGACGAAGAGCAGAATGCGGCCCTGGGCGGCCTTGACCTCGGCCAGCACGGCCTTGAGCCGCTCCTCGAACTCGCCGCGGTACTTGGCGCCCGCGACCAGGGATCCCAGGTCCAATGCGAAGATCGTCTTGTCGCGTAGTCCTTCCGGGACGTCGCGGTGGACGATGCGCTGCGCCAGGCCCTCCACGATCGCGGTCTTGCCGACGCCCGGGTCGCCGAGCAGCACCGGGTTGTTCTTCGTCTTGCGGCTGAGGATCTGGATGACGCGGCGGATCTCGGCGTCGCGGCCGATGACCGGTTCCAGCGTGCCGTCGCGGGCCTGGGCAACCAGGTCGCGGCCGTACTTCTCCAGCGCCTCGTAGGTGGCTTCCGGCGTCGCGGAGGTGACCCGCTGATGGCCGCGTACCTGGGTGAGCGCAGCGAGGAACGACTCCCGGGTGATCCCGTGCTCCGCCAGCCGCCTCCCGGCCTCGGTGGCCGACCCCTCCTCGGCCAGCGCGAGGAGAAGGTGTTCCACCGAGACGTAGTCGTCCCTGAGCCGCCCGGCCTCGCGCTCGGCCGCATCCAGCAGCCGGGACAGCCGCTGGGTGAGGAACACCCGCCCGGGGGCGGCGCCCGGCCCGCTGACCTTCGGCCGCCGGGCCAGGTCGGCTTCGACGGCGGCGGCCAGCGCGGCGGAGTCGGCGCCGGTCTGCCCGATCAACCGGGGGATCAGCCCGTCCGGGGCCTGCAGCAGGGCGAGGAGCAGATGCTCGCCGTCGACCTCGGTGTGCCCGAGCGCGGTCGCCCTGGCCTGCGCCGCGGCCAAGGCCTCCTGGGACTTCTGAGTCAGCCGGTTCATGTCCACGGCGGTGTGCTCCTTGCGGCTGTCGGAGATCGAGCGGCCTGGTCACCGCGCAGCGCGGCTTCCAGCACGTCGATGCGGTCGAGCAGGTCGAGGACGAGACCGATCGCGGCGTAGTTCAGGCACAGGCCGGCCCGCAGCCGTTGGATCCTCGCGATCGTCGCCGGGGTGTCCGGGGCGAACCACCGCGTCCCGGTGGCGTCGCGGGAGGCCTCCAGCAGGCCGAGCGCCACGAACCGGCGGACCAGGTCGGGATGCAGCCCGCCGCGGCTGGCGACCGTCTCCACGGTCAGCTTCCGGGCTGGTGCCAGCGGGTAACGCGGCCGGGTGATCGGCGACGGCGCCGTCCGCTGCTGCGACGGGGATGGGATGGTCATCGCCAGGATCCCTTGCTCGGATCGGACTTTCTGGGGTTGGAGTTTCTCGGGTTGGAGTTTCTCGGGTCGAAGGTCGAGGTGGCCGCCAGTTCTCCGAACAGCGCCCGCTCCCGGTCGGTCAGCGTCGGCGGCACTGCCACGCTGACCTCGGCGTAGAGGTCGCCCGGCCGTCCCGACGGATTCGGCAGGCCCTCGCCACGCAGCCGCAGCCGGCGGCCACTCGACGAACCCGCCGGGACGTGGACCTTGACCTCGCCGCCGGGAGTGCTGGTCGAGACCGTCGCGCCCAGCGCCGCCTCCCACGGGGTGACCGGTAGCTTCAGCTGGATATCGCGGCCGCCCACCCGATAGCGGGGGTGCAGTGCGATCCGTACCCGCAGGTAGAGGTCGCCGGGCGGGGCGTCACCGCTGCCACGGCCGCCCTGCCCGGCCAGCCGGATCCGCTGACCGGCCACCACCCCCGCGGGGATGCTGACCTGGTAAGAACGCGGCCCGTCCGAGCCGGTCAGCGTGACCCGGCGGCGACCACCCCGGTACGCCTCCTCGACCGTCAGGCTGAGCTCGGCTTCCTGGTCGGCGCCCGGGATCGGCCCGGCCGCGCCACGGGCCCCGAAAAGGGTTCCGAACAGATCCTCGAATCCGGCTGTGCCGAAACC
>NZ_CDXDOR010000257.1:0-3846 GCF_978021225.1 Frankia sp. CeTa3Moorea
GTGGGCTGGGACTCGTCGGGCAGAGGAACTCCTCACACCCGGGCCGGGACCCCCTCGCCGGGCTGGGGGTCGGGTAGTCCCACGCCCCCCGCCGGCCGCCGGTGCGTCTCGGCGGCCCGCGCCGCCCGGCGGTCGGTGTGATGCAGCTGGACCACGAGCAGGCCGACCGCGAGCGCGGTCACCGACTCGGCGGCGAGCGCGGCGGTGGCCGTGGCCATCGATCCGCCGCCGGCCGAGACGAGCGCCCCAGCCGTCGCCACGGTGGCGACGGCGAGCACGCCGACGACCCGGCGCACCCCGGCGCCGAGCAGGTACGTGGTGAACATCAGGGTGACGGCCAGCAGGGTCATGCTCAGCGCGAGCACCGACAGCGCGGAGGCGGCGTCGGTGAGATGCGCCCCGAAGACGAGTCCGATCAACCACTTCGCCGCAAACAGACCGAGCCCGGCGAGGAAGAGCCCGGGAGCGACGACGAAGACCAGCGCCACGACCAACGTGCCCCCGGCGGGGCGTCCCTCCTTGCGCCGTCGTGCCGCCTCGGGCAGCAGGAAGTTCGCGACCGCCAGCCCGATGAAGACCGGTACCTTGCAGGCCGTCGAGATCGCCGCGTAGCCGCCGACCCCGGAGGACCCCAGCCAGCCGACGATGACGACGTCCATATTCTGCAGCAGGGCAAGGGGGATCAGCGCGCCGAGGGCGACGGTGGTGTCGGCGATGACGCTGTGCCGGGCGCTGGCGCGCGGCGCCGGGATCGGCAGCGGAATCGGCCCGGTGGCCGGCGGTGTGCCGTCGTCAGGCAGCACGGTTGCCCCGCGCTGGGACACGGTTGCCCCGCGCTGGGACACGGGCGGGCGCGGCAGCCGCGGGGTGCGCGTGACGGCCCACCGGGCGTGCTCGGCGCCGACGACGACGCCGAGCACGATGCCCAGGCCCGCGCCGTTCACCCCGAGCCCGCCCAGCACGAGCACGATCACCAGGCCGATCCGGACGAAGCCCTCGACCACGAAGTTGACGGCGAGGCGCGGATAGGCCCCCCGGGCCTGCAGCAGGCCGCGTTCGACGCACAGCAGCGTCCACAGCGCGGCACCGATGGTCGCCTCGGCGATCGCGAGCGGATGCGGATAAGACATCAGCGCGGCCACCGGCCGGCACAGCACCACCGCGACGATCGCGGAGATCACGATGCCGACGCCGCAGGCGCCCCGCAGCCGCCGGATCCAGGACCACTGCTCGCGCCGGGTGCCCCCCGGCCCAGACGTCTCGTGCCGCACCACGGCGATCAGCAGCGCGTTACCCGCGACCGAGAGAATCAGGAAAATGCTGACCTGCACCGACACGGCGCCGTAGGAGTCCGGGTCCAGCGACCGGGCGACGATCAGGTTCATCAGCAGGTTGCACCCGTTGACGAGCATGCCGGCGACGGCCAGCGCTGCCGGACCGGCCAGCAGGCCCGTCACAGCCTCACGCGAGGGCTTCGCCATCAGTCTCCCCACCGGGAACGGGACACGTCGAATCACCCACAGCGGAACACCGACCATGGTAAGTGGCCGACGATTTTCCGACATCGGTAGGTTGCAGGCGAACGTTGCAGACGAACATGGTAAGCCCTGGCGAGCGGAATGAAACGGAAGGAATGCCACCGGTGACGGGAAGCCCCAGCGTGACACCCCCGGAAGGGTCGACACACCGCGGAGGGTCCCGGGAGCGCCGGTACCTGCCCACCCTCGCTGGCCGGCACGTGGTGTTCCTCAACTGGCGGGACCGGGAGCATCCGCAGGCCGGCGGGGCGGAGCTGTTCTGCCAGTCGATCGCCGAACGGTTCGCCGCGGCCGGTGCCCGGGTCACCCTGCTGACCTCGCGGGCCACGGACGGTGAACGCCCGGGTCCGCCCGTCGCCGAGTCCGTCGGCGGCGTCGAGGTACGCCGCGGGGGCGGCACCTTCGGCGTCTATCCGTCGGTGCTCGCCCGGCTGGCCAGCCTGGGGCGGGCCGGGCACCGCGTCGACGCCGTCGTCGACTGCCAGAACGGGATCCCGTTCTTCAGCCCCCTGGTGCTGCCGGCGAGCACCCCCGTCGTGCAGGTGCTCCACCACGTTCATCAGAAACAGTTCCCGTTGTACTTCCCCGGGCCGGTCGCCCGGGTCGGGCAGCTGCTGGAGGCGCCGGGCAGCCGGTGGGTCTACCGGCGCCGACCGGTGGTGGTCGTCTCCCCCTCGACCCGCGCCGAGGCCCGTGACATCCTCGGCCTGCCCGGCCCGCGCTTCCTGGTCCCCAACGGGGTGACCACCTCGGCCGCCGGGGCTAACTCGACCACCGGGGCCACCGCGTTCACGGGCCCGGCTGGCGGCGGGCCCGCAGGCTCGGATGGCGGCCCCGCGACGGCACCCACCATCGTGTGCGTCGGCCGGCTCGTGCCGCACAAGCGGCTCCACCTGCTCCTCGACGCGCTGCCCGCGCTGGTCGGGGCGCATCCCGGGCTCACCGTCCACATCATCGGCGACGGCCCGGACCGCGAACGCCTGACCGCCCGCGCGGTCGCCCTCGGGCTGACCACCCCAGATACGGTGACCACCACCGACCCGGGGGCGGCTCCGGGCTCGGGAGGCACGACCGACCGGGACGGTGACGCCGTGCGCTGGCACGGCTACACCAATGCCGCCACCCGCGACCGGTTGCTTTCCTCGGCCTGGCTGACGGTCAACCCCTCGCATGGTGAGGGCTGGGGGCTGTCGGTGCTGGAGGCCGCCGCCCTCGGGGTGCCCGCGGTGGCGTTCCGGGTCCCGGGGCTGCGCGACGCGGTCCGGGACGGGACGACGGGATGGCTGGTCGACGAGGGCGAGCCGCTGGAGAAGACCCTCGACGCGGCGCTACGGCTACTGGCCGAGCCGCCCGCGGCGGCCGAGCTGCGCGCGGCGGCCCGCGCCTGGGCGGCTGGGTTCACCTGGGACGCCAGCGCCGAGCTGCTGGCCCGGGTGGTCACCGCCGAGATCGACCGGCTGGCCGGACCGGCGGCGAAGCGGGCCGAAGCAGGGGAACAAGGCCGCGCGCCGCAGCGGGGTCGGAGACCGGATCGGGGCCTGGAGCGCCGGCGCCGGGACGATGACCTCACGCACGCCCGCTTCACCCTGCCGGTCGGCGCCCCCCGCCCGGCGTTGCGCCGCACGGACCTGGTGTACCGGCCGGATCCGACCGGCCCGGAGATGATCGCGGTCCTCTACGGCGCCGGCCCCGCCGCCGCGCGCACCGCCCTGACCCGGGCCGGAGTCGGGGCCGGCGCGCTCGCCGACCTGCGACTACGCCCGGCGACCGGCGAGGACCTGCTGTTCGCGGCCAGCCGTGACCTGGCGGCATCTCCCCCGGATCCGGGTCCCGGTCCGGTCTCGACCGACAACCGGGACGATCAGGCGAAGGCCGGAGCGCGACGAGCAGCCTCGAACATGCTTTCCACGGAGCTAGAAGGAGCAGCAGGACGGCCTCTGTCTCACGGATGAGACACTGATATCCATCATGCCCTCCCACAGGATTTCCGAACGTTTACCTTACGGCATATTTTCTGGAGGGATGGCGACCGAAGGGTAACGCGAATTGATCACATGGATATATATCTCAGCTTGGTGCAGCAAACGGCTCAACCATCCTCGTGCAGAATCCTCCTCAGCAAGAACCTGAAAGCGCCACCCAAAAGGGCTGCGGAAACGACTACCCAGATGCCTGGGATTCCAGCAAAAGCCGCTATCACAATCAATGCGGCGATCAAACTGTATCCGATGACCGTGACCGGCATGTACCAGCCGGGGTGCCGACTGTTTCCGATGATCACTAGCGACCTCCTACCGCCATGTTCCAG
>NZ_CDXDOR010000258.1:0-3768 GCF_978021225.1 Frankia sp. CeTa3Moorea
CCCATAAGGACGGCCCCGTCACGCTGGTCCAGGCCACTCGGCCGGCTGGAACTCGGCCGGCTCCTGCCCGGCCGGGCCGATATCGAGAGCATGCGCCGCCAGCCAGGCCGTGACCTGCTCGCGGGGATGACCGTTGCGGTGGTCGCGCTGCCGCTCGCGCTGGGGTTCGGGGTCTCCTCCGGCCTCGGCGCGACCGCCGGGCTGGTAACGGCGATCGTGGCGGGTGCTCTCGCAGCGGTCTTCGGGGGGTCGAACCTGCAGGTGTCCGGGCCGACCGGCGCGATGACCGCCGTGCTCGTGCCGATCGTGCACCGGCACGGGCCGGCCGGTGTGCTGACCGTCGGGCTGCTCGCCGGGATAATCCTGCTCGCACTCGCAGTCCTGCGGGTCGGCCGCTCCGTGCGATATGTGCCGGCGCCCGTGGTGGAGGGATTTACCGTCGGCATCGCCGCGGTGATCTTCCTTCAGCAGGTTCCCCCGGCCCTGGGAGTACGCGCCCGGAACGGTGACCGGGTGACCGGCGTGGCCTGGGCGGCTGTAGCCGACTTCGTCCACCGGCCGCACTGGCTCGCACTCGCGCTTGCCGTCGGCGTCGCGGCGACGATGCTGGTCGGCGCCCGGCTGCGGCCCACGGTCCCGTTCTCGCTGCTCGCCGTGGCCCTCGCGACGGCCCTCGTCACGGCCCGCGGGTGGGACGTCACGACCCTCGGCGCGATCCCCGCCACCCTGCCCGGTCCCTCGCTCGGCTTCCTCGATATCACCGCGATCCCGACGCTCGCCACGGCCGCCGTCGCCGTGGCCGCGCTCGCCGCCCTGGAGAGCCTGCTCTCGGCCAGTGTCGCCGACGGGATGACCGTCGGCCAGAACCACGACCCCGACCGGGAGCTGTTCGGCCAAGGGCTGGCCAACCTTGCCGTCCCGCTGTTCGGCGGGGTGCCCGCCACCGGCGCGATCGCCCGCACCGCGGTCAACGTCCGCTCGGGTGCCTCGTCCCGGCTCGCCGCCCTCGCGCACGCCGTGGTCCTGGCCGGGGTGATGCTCGCCGCCGCCCCCCTGGTCGCGCGCATCCCGCTCGCCGCGCTCGCCGGTGTTCTGCTCGCCACGGCGGTGCGGATGGTCGAGGTCTCCTCGTTGCGCACCCTCGGCCGTGCGTCACACTCCGATGCCCTGGTCATGGCGCTGACCGCCGGGGCGACCCTTACGCTCGACCTCGTCATCGCTGTCGTCCTCGGCCTCACGGTCACCGGCGCCCTCGCCCTGCGCGCGATCGCCCGAACCGCGCGGGTCGAGGAGGTGCCACTGGACCCTGGCGATCATCACGATTCCGAACACGCGCTGCTCGCCGAGCACATCGTCGCCTACCGTATCGACGGCCCCCTGTTCTTCGCCGCCGCCCACCGCTTCCTGCTGGAGCTCACCGAGGTGGCCGACGTCGAGATCCTCATCCTCCGGCTGTCCCGGGTCAGCGCCGTCGACGGCACCGGCGCCCTCGTCCTGCGCGACGTCATCGACCGGCTCGAACACCGCGGCGTCAAGGTGTATGTGTCAGGGCTGCGACCCGAGCACGCCAAAGCGGTGGCCGCCGTCGGTCTGGTGGACCGGCTGCGCGGCCAGGGACGCCTGTTCGGCTCCACCCCGTCGGCCATCCAGGCCGCCCGGGACCATCTCCACCACACCGGCGCCCTGGCTGCCGTCCCCACCTGAGCCCGCGCGACCTGAGCCGGCGCGGCGTCAGCCGCGGTCGCGCGGCTCGCAACGCAGCTCGCCCCGCAGGGGACTCTGGTCCCACCGACCGGAGGCGGCGATCGACATGACGGATGTGCCCCAGGCAGGAATCGGACCTGCGGCCTACCGCTTAGGAGGCGGTCGCTCTATCCACTGAGCTACTGGGGCCGGCGAGGGACATCGAGTCTGGCTCGTGCAACAGATCATACGGGGTCGCGGAGCGGCCGGCCCGGGGGACACCATGGATCCCGATCGGCAGGGCATCCGCACACCGTCCACAGCCCGCCGACACGCTCGATCTACTGCGACGACCGATTATTACCGAAGGCTCATGACAGCCATCGAGGACCGTGGCCGCCCGGCACTGTGTACCGGCACGGCGCGGCGCGATCAGCCGAACTGCTCGGCCATCTCGACGAGTTCCTTGCATTTCGGACAGATCGGGAAACGCGAGGGATCCCGCACCGGTTCGAACTTGTAGCCGCACAACGCCGTAACCCGGCCACCCTCGATGGACGCACGAACGATCTCCTCACGACGGGCGTAGTGAGAGTGATCGTCACCTTCGTCCGTCTGGGTGTTCGATGTCTCGGGCGCGATCTGAGTCGTGCTCATGGCGTCAAGTCTAGTGCCGCGGGCGCCGATGCCGGCCCTGGGTGCAAGCCCGCGCGCGGGACGGGTGCCGCACGAGGACACGCCGCCGGACCGAAGCCATGGAACACGTCGTGGAACACCGACCCCGGTCCGCGGGAAGGGGGCGACGGGACATCGAAACCGGCCGGCCGGCATGGCCTTCGGGGGGCAGATGGCTCTTGTGACTCCCGGAGGGGGCGTACCCTGGATAAGGACGAAGGAGACCGGTGACTGGATTGATCGACAGTACCGAAATGTACCTCCGAACCCTGTACGAGCTGAGGGAGGAGGGCATCCCCCCGCTGCGCGCGCGTCTGGTGGAGCGCCTGCATGTCAGCGCGCCGGCCGCGAGCGAGTCGACGGCTCGCCTGGCCAACGAGGGGCTGGTGTCCCTCGCCGACGACCGGACCGTGCAGTTCACGGAGAAGGGCCTGCTGCGGGCCACCGCCGTCATGCGCAAGCACCGTTTGGCCGAGCTGCTGCTCACGAAAGTCATTGGGTTGGACTGGGCGCTGGTACACAACGAGGCCTGCCGGTGGGAGCATGTAATCTCCGACGAGGTCGAGGCGCGCCTCACCGTCCTGCTCGGCGATCCAAAGCGCTGCCCGTTCGGTAACGAGATCCCGCCTTCCCGGCAGCACCACACCACGGCGCGGCCGACCTCCGCCCCGGTGAGCCTACTGGCGTCGGCCGACCTCGCATCGTCCGGCGGTGGCAGGCCGGTCACGGTGAGCTGGATCTCCGAGCGGTTGCAGACGGACGAAAGCATCATGCGCCGGCTTCAGGACGCCGCGATCGTCCCCGGCGCGCAGATCACGCCGGGCTCCCGCGGCAACCTGATCCACATCGTCACCCCCAACGGCCAGACCGACGCGGAGATCAGCCGTAGCACCGCGGCTCTCGTCTACGTCGACCGCTGACCCATCGACCGCTGACCCGTCGCCCACGGCACCGTCGCCGTCGCCGTCCTGATCGCTTCCGCCGACGGCCGATGGTGTCACGCTCCCGGCCGCACGCCCCCCCGGAAGCTCGACCACCAGATCTTCTCCACCCTGACCACCTCCCCGGTCCGCGGAGCGTGGATCATCTTCCCGCCCCCGATATAGATCCCGACATGATCAAGATTGGCATAGAAGAAGACGAGATCACCGGGAATGAGGCCCGCCCGGTCCACGCGGCGCCCCTCATTCCATTGTGATCCGGTGTAGTGGCTCAGCGAGACCCCGGCCTTCCCCCAGACCCACTGCGTCAGGCCCGAGCAGTCGAAAGACTTCGGCCCCGCCGCGGCCCACACGTAGGGCTTGCCCAGCTGGGCGTATGCCTCCTGCACCGCGCGCGACGCGCCACCGCCGCCCGTCGGCGGGGCCGAAGTCTTTCGACTGCTCGGGCCTGACGCAGTGGGTCTGGGGG
>NZ_CDXDOR010000259.1:0-3738 GCF_978021225.1 Frankia sp. CeTa3Moorea
GCAGGTCGCGCCCGCCGAGCCCGGCGTGCTGGGCCACCGCCAGGATCGGCGGGATGTTGTCACCGGGGTGCGAGTAGTCGGCGGCCAGGAACGTGTCATGGAAGTCGAGCTCACGCACGGCCACGCCGTTCGCCCAGGCCGCCCACTCGGGCGAGACCCTGGTCTCGGGCGGCAGGCCGAAGACGGTGGCGCCGGCGCGCCCGGCCGGCGGGGCGTGCCGCAGCGCCTGCTCCCGCGCCGCCGTCACCGGCTTGCGAGCTAGGGACGCGGCCGCGACGCCGGCGTTGTCGACCACCCGGTTGATGACCATCTCGGTGACTTCCGGGGTCACCTCCACCGGATCGGACGCGACCGCGGCGATCTTCCAGGCGAGCTGGTCCTCGCGGGCCAGCCGCTCCTCGCTGCGGTAGACACGCACCTTGTGCTCGATCATGCGGTCCTTCTTCTCCTCGGGTCGCGTTTCTGCACGCAAGCTCGAACATTCGCATGCGGTCGAACGGCCGGTCCAGGCAGCTACGAGGTCCTCACGGTCAAGTAGCCGTACCCGGACGGCAAGCCCGAGTCGTACGTGCTGGTGCGTTGCGGCGCGCCCGCGCCGGCCCTGACCGGGGAGCTCGCCAAGGCGCAGCGGCGACGCTGCCCTCGTCAACGCCGTCATCACAGCCACGGAAGCTAAAACCCAGGCGCTGCTCGAAGCCGGCGTGCCCGGCACCGGAACCGCCTCCGATGCCCTCGTCGTGTGCTGCCCAGACGGCCCCGTCAACGGCCCCCCTGCCGTCCACGGCGCTGAAGCTGGGCCCGTCGCGACGCGATGTCCTCCGAGGACGAGATCAGCCGGCTGCGGCAGCTCATCCGCCGTGTCGAGAACGATCTGAGCACCCTCGACGCCGACGACCGCGCCCAGATCGAGGAGGCCATCTACAACGAGCGGCCCCGGAAGCATCGGGACGCGTGCCGCGGGTATTGGACCGGATGTACCGCCTGGAAATCGATGCCCACGTGCGCACCGTCGCAGCCGCCTTCGATGACCCGCTCCTGCGGTCGCTCGATGCCATTCACCTCGCTACCGCTCTTCGGCTGTCCGACGAGAACGACACCCGGCTGGAGGCGTTCGTCACCTACGACAAGCGCCTTCTCGAAGCGGCGCGCCGAGCCGATCTCCCGACCGCGTCGCCGGGCCCGCACGCTGCTGCGGGGCGCTGATCGCCCCGCCCGCTCCACGGCCGGCACGCCCTGAACGAGCTTTCCGGGCCCAGCTCTCCAGCATCGGTGCCGAACGGAACGCAGACGCAGGGTAAGCGGTGGAGGCGGGCCTCCCACCAGAAATACGGAACGCATGTTCGACTCGTCGGCGTCGCCGCCCGTCGCGACTCGGGTGGGGGGCAGGTCATGCGGGGGTCAGTACGACCTTGCCTCGGCCGTGGCCGGTGCCGACGTCGCGGTGGGCGTCGGCGGCGCGCTCCAGTGGGTAGGCCTGGCGTAGCCCGATCTTCAGCTGTCCTCGTGTGTACAGCCCGACCAGCTCCGAGAGTCGTGCCGCGGAGCGTTTGCTGCCTAGCCAGCGGACGCCAAGTTCCTGGTAGAGGTCGAAGGCGACGATGGTGCCAATGCGGTGCCGGTCCGGGACGAGTTCGACTGCGGCGCGTAGTCCGTCGGCGCCGGCGGCGTCCAGGCTGGCGGTTACTCCGTTGGGGGCGAGGGCACGTACGCGGTCGACGAGGCCGTCGCCGTAGGCGACGGGGGTGGCGCCGAGGGAGCGTAGGTAGTCGTGGTTGGCGGGGCTGGCGGTGCCGATCACGGTGGCGCCGGCGAGCGTTGCGAGTTGGACGGCGATGGTGCCGACGGCGCCGGCGGCGGCGTGGATGAGGAAGGTGTCGCCTGAGCCGATCTTGAGTTCCTCGACGGCGGTGTGGGCGGTTTGTCCGGCGCCGGAGAGTCCGCCGGCGATCTGTGCGGGCAGTGCGGCGGGTCTGGGTACCACCTGGTCGGTGGGGACCACCAGGTATTCCGCGTAGCAGCCCAGGGAACGGAAGCCGAGGACTTCGTCGCCGGTGGTGATGCCGGTGACGTCGGGGCCGGTCAGGTCGACGGTGCCGGCGAACTCGTTGCCGAGTATCTGGGGACGGCTGAGTTCGACGCCGGGGGGTGTCCAGCCTTCGCGGGTCGCCAGGTCGGCTGGCTGGACGCCAGCGGCCCGTACCCGTACTCGGATCTCGCCGGGGCCGGGTTCGGGCTGGGGCAGTTCGACGAGTTGGAGAACGTTGGGTGGGCCGGGGTCGAAGAATGCGGCGGCTTTCATCGGTTCCACTCTCCTGTCGGGTTGCTCCGTGCCTCGGCGCGGAGGTGGGGTTTCTGCCGCGTGGCAGCGCGGACACGGGTTTTCCGTACCGGTCTGGTTACCCGTCGGTGACGGGGGCGCCGTGGTCGGCGGGGGCGGGGTGTTCCCGCGTTGTCGCCGTCTTCTTCTCACGGATGGTCGCTGAGATGGTCATGGTCATCAGGTAGGCGCTGGTGATCCATGCCTGGGCGGTGAGCCCGTGCAGCGAGTCCGCCACGGTCCGGGTGGCGGTCGCCATGATCGTCATATCCAGCGCGGACATGAACACACCGGTGAGGAGCCCGAAGAGGACCACCCGGGTAGCCGTCCGGCTGAGTTCCGGCCCCTCCGCAGGCGCGGCCAGTGCTGACATCCTTGCTCTCCCTCGAAGCGCCCTGCTGCATCCGGTGACGAGATGGTGACACGCCAAGTCTGCAACCTCAACCAAAGTTGAGGTCAACGGAGTCGAGAGATGACGTGGTGGGCCGCACTGCCGGCCGGCCCGCGCGGAGTCGTTCACCGCCGCCCGCATAGCACCCGCATGACTGCGCGACCCACCGGCCGGGAGGCGACCTTGACTTCAATCATGGTTGAGGTTTTAGAGTTCCGGGCGCCTGCTGGCGAGAGCGGATCTCGCCGATCCGCGGAATGAGAGGACTTTCATGCTCGATCAGCCCATCAACCTCGCGGTAGTTATTGGAAGCAACAGGGTGGGACGTTTCGCCCCGGTGGTCGCCCAATGGTTCACCAAGCAGGTATCCGCCCACGATTCGATCGTCACGAATGTCGTCGACCTCGACGACGTCAGGCTGCCGGAGAGGCTGGGTACCTCCAGCGGTCCAGAAGTCGCGGAACTGGCGGACGTCACCCGGCAGCTTGCCGCGGCCGACGCCTTCGTCGTGATCACCCCTGAGTACAACCACAGTTACCCGGCCGTTCTCAAGAATGTCATCGACTGGCATTACACCGAGTGGCAGGCGAAGCCGGTGGGTTTCGTTTCCTACGGCGGCCAGGCGGGCGGCCTGCGCGCGGTGGAGCACCTGCGCCAGGTCTTCGCCGAGCTGCGCGCGGTCACCATCCGCGATACGGTCAGCTTCCACGGTGCCTGGGACCAGTTCCACGCCGACGGCACGCCCAAGGATCCCGAAGGCTGCAACACCGCTGCCCAGACCCTGATCAGGCAACTCGAGTGGTGGGCGGTCGCGCTCGCGGAGGCCAGGGAGAAGCGTCCTTACACGGTGTGAACGGCGGCCTCGCGCGGGTCTGCCGGTCCCACCACGCCATTCAGCCATCCTCGACTAGAGGCCACATCGGCCTCAAGGAACGGGAGGGAATCTGGGCCCTGTCCGGGTTGATCGCTCCCTTTCGGGAAGGCGGTCGAGGCGCGCGCCCAATACCACCGTTGCCAGGTAGCTCCGGAT
>NZ_CDXDOR010000260.1:0-3737 GCF_978021225.1 Frankia sp. CeTa3Moorea
CCCACCACCCCCCTCGACCTCCTCGGCTGAACAGGGGCGTGGCCGACCGCCCGGGAGACCGATTCCGCGGCCGGTCACCATCGGCCCACGCCCGGTTCGCCCGTCGAGATCCGCTGTACGCTGCGCGGCATGGGATCTGGGCGGGTACGGGTTCGATTCGCGCCATCTCCCACCGGCATCTTCCATGTGGGTGGGGCGCGGTCGGCGCTGTTCAACTGGCTGGTCGCGCGGCGCGCCGACGGCGACTTCGTGCTGCGCATTGAGGACACCGACGCGTCCCGCAACCGGCCGGAGTGGACCGACGGCATCATCAGCGCGCTGGACTGGCTCGGCATCAGCCCCGGCGGGTACGAGGGTCCGGTGCTGCAGTCATCGCGTGCCGACCGGCACCGGGCCGCGGCCGAGCGGCTGCACGCCGAGGCCCTCGCCTACTACTGCGACTGCACGCGCGAGGCCCTGGCGGGACGCACCGGCAACGCGCAGCGCGGCTACGACGGATTCTGCCGGGACCGCGGGCTCGCCCCGGGTCCCGGCCGGGCGCTGCGCTTTCGCACGCCGGACGACGGCGTG
Organism: Frankia sp. CeTa3Moorea; assembly: GCF_978021225.1. Classification (NCBI taxonomy): domain Bacteria; kingdom Bacillati; phylum Actinomycetota; class Actinomycetes; order Frankiales; family Frankiaceae; genus Frankia; species Frankia sp. CeTa3Moorea. The sequence goes on from NZ_CDXDOR010000260.1 coordinate 571, forward strand.
ACGATCGTCGAGGACCTCATCCGCGGCACGCCGGAGTTCCCGAACGACACCATCGAGGACTTCGTGGTCGCGCGGGCCGACGGGTCGGCGGTGTTCCTGCTCGCCAACGTCGTCGACGACCTGGAGATGGGGATCACCCACGTCATCCGGGGTGAGGAACACCTGTCGAACGCCCCGAAGCAGCAGCTGCTCTGGGCAGCGCTCGGCGCGGGCGCGCCGCCGGTGTGGGCGCACGTCCCGGTGATCGTCAACGAGAAACGCCAGAAGCTGTCGAAGCGGCGCGACAAGGTGGCGCTCGAGTCCTACCGGGACGAGGGATACCTGCCCGCCGCCATGAAGAACTACCTGATGCTGCTCGGTTGGGCCCCGCCCGGCGAGGACGAGATCGTGCCCTGGGAGACGATCGAGTCCACCTTCGACCTTGCCGACGTGAAGCCGTCGCCGGCGTTCTTCGACGAGAAGAAGCTCAAGGCGTTCAACGGTGAGTACATCCGGCGGCTGAGCGTCGAGGAGTTCATCGAGGCGGTCCGGCCCTGGCTCTCGGCACCGGCCGCGCCGTGGGAGCCGGCCGCGTTCGGCGCGGACGCGTTCGCCGCCCTCGCCCCCCTGGCGCAGAGCAGGGTCTCCGTGCTGTCGGAGATCGTGCCGATGGTCGACTTCCTCTTCCTGCCGGAGGTACCGATCGACGACGCGGCCTGGGCCAAGGCGATGAAGGGGCCGGCAGCGGAACTGCTCGCCGACGTCCACGACCTCTACGACAAGATCGAATGGGAGGCCGAGACGCTGAAGGCCGGGCTCACCGAGGTCGGCGAGCGGCACGGTCTCAAACTCGGCAAGGCGCAGGCACCGGTGCGGGTCGCCGTGACCGGGCGGAGCGTGGGACTGCCCCTGTTCGAGTCGCTGGAGGTGCTCGGCCGGGAGACCACCCTGCGGCGGCTCGCCGAAGCGCGGGAACGGCTTACCGGCGGCTGACCTCACGCCGGTCCACGGCGGCTTCGCGCGCACGCCGGTCCACGACGGCCTCGCGCGGCGGGCAGGGCTGAGCCCGGGTCACGGCTGGGACGGGCCGCGACCCGGGCTGGGGAGACCCACCAGAAGCCGGGGTTACCTCTGGTGGGTGAGGCTGCTCCAGTTCGCCAGCCACCCGGGCGGCCACCCGGGTGGCCAAGGTACGGTCGCGTTCGACAAGGACCAGCACACCCCGCCGGGCCTAAGAGATCCTTAAAACAAGCTCAAGACAAGCTGTGATCTTGCTGTCACGAAATGCCTCTCGAGAGTGACCATCCCGTGATGTCAGGATATTGCCGCCAAGCGGGAGTCCACCGGACTTAGGGCTCACCGTGACCCTGGGTGGCTGATCCTCGGGGCGTGCGCTGGCGCGGGCTCAGCCCGGACCACTCGTCCGCCCAGGCCGCCAGCGGTTCCAGCACTCCCTGCAGGCGACGGCCGTGCGCGGTCAGCCGGTACTCGCCGGCCTCGTCCACCTCGACGAGGCCGGCCTCGCGCAGCTCCCGCAGGCGTTGGGTCACCTGGGCCTGCGGCGCGTCGAGCCGCGCCACGAGCGCGCGGAACGGCAGGGCCGTCCCGCGCAGGTTCCAGTAGACGGCGAGGGCGAAACGCCGGCCCAACAGGTCCACAAGACCGGCGAGGGCGGACGGTGCGCCGTCCGGAGTCTCCGGATGAGTCTCGGGATGACCGGAGGCGTGCGGTCGTCCCGGCCCGTTCGGCCTCGCCTGCCTCATCAGCATGTCCCGCCGGGACCGCTCATCGGTGGTCTCCGGGGTCTCCGGCGCGAGGGTACCTCGATCAGCGGGCACCGACCGAACCGACGCCGTTGGATCCGACACCGTTGGAGCTGTGCGAGCCGAGGGGAGCGAACAGCCTGGTCGCGGACTGCCCGGCGTGGGCGCCAAGCAGGTCCCGGGCCTTCTGGTAGAAGGTGGCCGCCTGCGCGGAGACGAGTCCCGCCGCGCTCTGGACCTCCGGGCGCTCCTGGAGGTCACGGACCTGCCGCATGATGGCGTCGTAGTGCTCCCGGCCGGCCCGGGCGCCGAGGACGTATCCGAGACCGAGGGCCAGGATGACGCTGGGCCTGATACGCATGTTGCCTCCCAGGAGACCGAGGGACGTGCAGGCGGATGGCCGCCGGCCGCTTGACGTTGTGTCGTCGGGTTGATTCCTACCCCACGTCCAAGACCGCCCGAACCTCAGGTAGGCTGACGACGTCAGGTACATGGCAGGTACACGGCACCCGATCCCGCGTAGCTCAATTGGCAGAGCAGCCGGCTGTTAACCGGCAGGTTATAGGTTCGAGTCCTATCGCGGGAGCATAGGCCCAGGCCGGAGGCCTGATCCCTTCCGAAGATCAATTCCGAGTCATATCAGTACCACTTTAGCCTTACCCATCCATACTATGATCTTGATCGATGCAAGATCAAGAGAACTACTACAAGCACGGCCACGCGTGGACCATCAAGATCACGAAAGATTCACCTGCCGGTGGGTCGACAGTAGCCCCTCAGATTGCCACGCTGTGCAGCAGAGCCAACACGACGGTGCTGTGGGGGTGGCCGGTGCGACTGGCGTCGTTCAACGTGGAAAACCTGTTCGAACGGGTCCGGGCGATGAATCTGCCCACCTGGGACGAAGGCCGACCGGTCCTAGCCGCATTCGACCGGTTCACCACCCTCGCCCAGCACGAGGTCTATACCGTTCAGGACAAGACCGACATGCTCGCCGACCTGGAAACGATGGAGATCCTGACCCGCACCGGCGAGGGTCGGCTGCAGCTCAGCCGGGATCCACAGCCGCGGTGGGCCCGGCTTCGCGAGAACCGCGGGAACTTCCTCACCCAACCCCCCGGTAAGGACGCTGTGATCGACGCAGCCGGACGGCAGGATTGGATCGGCTGGGTCGAACTGGTCACCGGCCCCGTCAACGAGACCGGGATCCGCTCCACCGCCCAGGTCATCACGGACATCAACGCCGACGTTCTCGCCGTGATCGAAGCCGAAAACCGTCCGGCGCTGGTCCGGTTCAACACCAGTCTGCTCGCCGGCCTGTACGCCCACGTGATGCTCATCGACGGCAACGACCCCCGCGGCATCGACGTCGGCCTGCTGGCCAAACCCGGCCACACGATCGGCTCGATCGTCAGCCACGTCGAC
>NZ_CDXDOR010000261.1:0-3664 GCF_978021225.1 Frankia sp. CeTa3Moorea
GGGTTGAGGTGTCCGGATCGGGCGATGCGTCGGCGGCAGTCGGCCTCGATGGCCGGGTTCCAGGGCACGCACCAGCGTCCGCTGCGGTCCTGGCGGGCGGCGAGCCGGTCGTGGGTGATCCAGTAGTAGGCGGCGCTGTAGCTGACGCCCAAGGTGCGGGCCATGTCGGTGATGCAGATCTCGCCGGGGCCGCAGGGGACGGTGCGGGGTGCGCGGACGTGGTGGGCGTGGCGGGCCCAGCGCACCGCGGGGACGTCGAAGGGGTGCCCCTTGCCGGTGCGGAGCCCGGCTGCGGCCAGGTCGGCGGCCAGGTCGTCGTCGGTGCGTTGCGGACCGAGCCGGGTGATCAGTTCGATGGCGGCGGTGGGGGTGCGTGTGCCGCGGTCGAGGCTGATCTGGTCGGTGGCGCCGGTGTGCCAGCGGATCCCGACCCGGGCTTGGTGGCGGTCGGTCTCGGGGAGCAGGGTGACGTCCGCGATCAGTGTGCGGAGCAGGCGTTTGCGGTCCCGGTCGTCGGTGTCGGGGGCGTGCCACAGTCCGGGCAGGTCGGCGGCCAGCGCCTGCAGGGCGGCGGGTTCGGGCAGCGGCGGCCGGGCCCGGCGGACCGTTTCCAGGGCGGTTTCAGCCTCGGTGACGGCGGCGAGTCGGGCCTCCCAGCGGGTCTCCAGGGTGCGGGCGACCAGCCGGTTTTCCGGTTCGACCCGGTGGAAGGCCCGTTCGGCGCGGTCGGCGTCGTAGCGGGCGCGTTCCACGGCGAGCTCGGCGGCGCGGTGAGCGCGGGTGTGTCGGTCGGTGACCTCATCGGCGGCGGCGAGGGCGAGGTTGATCTGTTCGGGTGACAGGGCGGCCAGCAGCCGTCGGGTGACCGCGTCATCGACGGTGTGGGCCGCGATCGACCGGCAGGTGGGGGTGGCCTGCTGGTCCGCGCGGGACGCGGAGCATTCATACGCGGCCCGGCCACCGCGGTGGTAGCGGGTGGTCATCGGCCGGCCGCACGACCCGCACAGGATGATCCCTTGGCACAGGGCCAGTCCTTCTCGGGGCGGCCGGGCCCCGCGGTGGGTGCAGTTCGCTTCCAGTTTCGCCTGGTGGTCCTCGAAGTCCTGCCAGGTGATGTAACCGGGATGATGATTGTGGATCACTACTGGCCACTGGGCTCGGGGCCGCCGGACGACGCCGGTGTGCACCTGGCCGTCGGGGTCGACCCGCCGCCGGGTCGCGTACCGGCCGAACACGTAACTGCCGGCGTAGCAGGGGTTGTTCAGCACGCCGAGGACCCGGGCGTGGGTCAGCCGGCCCCAGCGCAGCTGACCGGCCCACACCCCACCGAAGGCGCGCAGCGGGAATCGGCGGCCCACGAACGCGGTGACCACCGCGTAGGCCGACCCGCCGGCGGTGAACGCGGCGAAGACGTCCCGGATCGCCGCCTGCACCTCCACGTCCGGGTCCATCACACAGGCACCGTCGTCGTAGACGTAGCCGACCGGCAGCGGGAACCGCAACTCGCCGCGTTCGGCGGCGGCCCGCTTGGCTCCGTGCAGCCGACCGGCCAGCAGGTGCAGCTCGGCTTCGGACATACTGCCCTTGAGTCCGAGCAGGAGCCGGTCGTTGATGTCCGCCAGGTCGTAGACGCCGTCGGTGTCGACCAGCAGCGTGTCGGTGAGGCGGGCCAGTTCCAGCAGCCGGGCGACGTCCGCCGAGGAGCGGGCCAGCCGGGACACCTCCAACCCGAAGATCGCTCCGGTTTCGCCCAGGCAGACCCGGGCCACCAGGTCCCGGAACCCCTCGCGGGCCGCGCCGAACCGGCCCGAGACACCCAGATCGGCGTCGATCACGGTGATATTCGCACGGGCCCAGCCCAGCCGGACCGCCTCGTCGGCCAGGGCATACTGCCGGGCGGTGGACTCGGTGTGTTCCCGTACCTGCGCGAGCGTGGACTGGCGCAGGTAGACGATCGCCCGTCGTTCCCGATGCGAACCGCGAATCTTGTGCTCGCCGTTCACGCCTGCCTCCCAGCACGGACTCGACCATGTTGGCGACCGTCATCACGGCCTCGCGGCACAGGCTGTCCATCCCGGGCACGGCACCTCGTTTCCGCCCGTCCCCGAGCAACCGCGCGCCTGACCCTTCCCATCAGGATCCGCTTCCGCCCACCGTCGCGCGACGGCGCGGCAGCGCGTCCACCAGCGCCCGCGCAGCGGTCAGACCCTCGACAGACAACCGGTGCTCGAACGGTTGCGGGCCGCGGTCGGTCCACTCCTGCGGCAGGGTCACACTCCGTGAGATACCGTCTGCACAGACGAAGACCGCCGCCCCCGCCCGTCGTTTCATGAACAGAACCTCCACCCGCCGGCCCGCCAGCGGGTGGAACGGATGCGTGACCACGAGAAAACCCAAAGATTCTCTAGCCTGTGCGGCTCTATGCAACGACCGTGCCGGTGATCCGGGACCGGGCCTCGCAGGCCGTGGTGCTCAACGCGTTGGAGCCTGAATGGGAGGCCCGGTTCGAGCCGCGAAGCTACGGCTTCCGACCCGGCCGGGGCTGTCACGACGCGATCGAGGCGATCTTCGCAGTCGCCAAAGGGCCGAACCCGAAACGGGCGTGGGTCCTGGACGCGGACCTGACAGCGGCGTTCGACCGGATCGACCATGCCCGGCTTCTGGCTCACCTGCACGGCTTCCCTGCCAAGGGGCGCATTGCCAGGTGGCTGTCAGCCGGGGTGATCGAACACGGCGAATTCGCTCCATCCGAAGAGGGCACCCCGCAAGGCGGGGTCGTCAGTCCCTTGCTGATGAACATCGCGTTGCACGGGATGGAGACCGCCGCCGGAGCCCGATACCGAACGGCCCCGAGCCATCGGGGCCGTTCGGTGCCGGGAACACCGGTGCTCATCAGGTACGCCGATGACCTGGTCGCTCTGTGCCACTCCAGGCAGCAGGCCGAACAGGTCAAGGCGCGTCTCGCGGCGTGGCTGGCGCCCCGGGGGCTGTCGTTCAACGAGGACAAGACGCAGATCGTGCACCTGTCCGCGGGGGTCGACTTCCTGGGTTTCAACATCCGCCACTACCCCAACGGGAAGCTCCTGATTAAGCCTTCGAAGGCGGCGGTCAAGCGGTTCCGGACGAGGCTGCGCACCGAGGTGCGCAACCTTCGCGGCGCCAACAGTCTCGCAGTGATCACCAAGCTGAACCCGATCCTGCGCGGCTGGGCCGCCTACTACCGGACCGCCGTGTCCAAACAGGTGTTCGGCTCGATCGATCACACCTTGGTGTGGACGATGCTCAAGTGGGGCCGACACCGGCATGAAACGAAGTCGTACCGATGGATCGTGAACCGCTACTTTGGGCGGTTCCACCCCACCAGGCAGGACCGTTGGGTGTTCGGCGATCGGGAAACCGGCGCCTGCCTGACGAAACTGTCCTGGACGCCCATCCGCCGCCACCAGATGGTCAACGCCGACGCGTCCCCGGACGACCCGACCTTGGCCAACTACTGGAAGCGGCGCCGACAACGCCGACCGCCACCGGACACGATCAGCACCGCTCCACCGCCTTACCGACCTCGACGCCCACAGGGACTTGCTTGAGCCGGATGCCGGGAAACCGGCACGTCCGGTTCTGAGGGGGCCCCGACGCAGCAATGCGTCGGGGCTACCCGACGGCG
>NZ_CDXDOR010000262.1:0-3659 GCF_978021225.1 Frankia sp. CeTa3Moorea
AAATCCTTTCGTCAAAAAAATCTTCAGCCGGTTCCCGGCTGTTCAGGAACCCATCCGGGCCGGGCTTCGCGGTACCTCGGCACCGAGCGCGTCAGCGGCCGCGAGGGTCGCCCGGCTCGAGGCGAGCAGCTCCGCGGTGACACCGGTGTCGCTGCCGCGGCACATCCGCAGGAAGGCCACCGCGGCGGCACGATGCCCCTTGTCCTGCGGCCCCTTCCAGGCGGAACGTCCATCGATCACCAGTTCGCGGTAATCGTCGATGCGGACGTGCCGGCTGCCCGCCAGCGCCTCGAGGTGCTCCTTACGCACTCCGCGGGGACGGGCGGAACTGTAGGAGATGGCCGACAGGGAACCGTCGGCATGCCGGAGCGTGACCGCCACATCGGGAGCAAGCAACAGCTCGGCCTCCCGCCCGGCAAGCGCCGTCACCATGTCCACGTCGCTGCCGGCGAGCGCGGCACAGGTGTCGACGAAGTGGCAGACCTCGCCGAGCAGCCGGCCACCCTGGACCCGGTCGTTGTACCAGTGGTCGGCCGACACCGGCCCGGCGGCGATCCGATAGCTCAACGTGAGAGGACCGTCCCGGTCGGCCAGCGCCGCGCGGGCTGCGGTGACCGCCGGAGAAAAACGCCGGTTGTATCCGACGACAAGCACCCCGCCGCCGGTCGCCGCCGCCTTCTCCACCCGGTTGAGCTCGTCGAGGCTCAGCGCGAGCGGCTTCTCGCACCATACGTGCCGACCGCCTTCCAGGGCCCGGGCGGCGAGGTCGGCATGTGTCGCATGCGGCGTCGCGATGACGACCACGTCGACGTCGTCGTCGTCCAGCACGGCATCGGCGCCGGCCACCGCCCCGGCGAACCCGTGCCGGTCCGCGAAGGCCCTGGCCGACCGGCCACCGGCGGAGGCCACCGTGACCAACTGGTCGAACCCGGCCGCCCGGAACGCGGGCAGCAGAACCGATCCGGAGAACGTCCCGGCCCCGATCCAGCCGACCCGGCTGCCCCGACGTCCCGCTGGGGCGGATCGCTGGCGGGGCACCCGCGGCCGCGGGCTGACCGACCGGTCCCGGGCCGGGCCCGCGCTGTGTGCCGGTGCGGTCCCGGCCACCGCGGACCCGGCCTGTTCGGGGGCAGCCTGTTCGGAGGTGGCCGACGCCGGGTAGTCGAAACGGATCCCCAGGTACGGCTCGCTACGGGTGGCGACGATCTCGTAGGCCCGCGGCGCCGCGTCGATCGGAAAAGCGTGGGTGACGAGATCATCAACTTGCAGCCGGTCGGCCGCGAGCAGGTCGAGCACGGCCTCCTGGTTGCGTCCCTCGGTCCAGCGGACCTGCCCGGCCGGGTAGTCAACCCCCCAGTCCTCGTAGCCACGCTCGTACCGCCCCGGCCCGTAGGAGCGGGCGAAGCGCAGCGTCAGCTCCTTGTCGTAGAACGGCGCGCGCAGCAGGCCCAGTCCGACGTCACCCACCACGACCAGCTGCGCCCGGTCCCGGGCCAGCGCGGTGGCCCGCATGACCGGTTCCGCCGAGCGACCAGCGGCGCAGATGAGGACCGCGTCGGCACCACGGCCCCGGCTCCAGGCGCGGACCGCGGCGGTGGTGGCCTCGCCGGACTCCCGCAGCGCACGGACACCGCTCGCCCCGGCGGTGACCAGCGGCAGATCGGCAAGATCGATGCCGGCGACGTCACATCCGCTGGCGAGCGCGAGCCGGGCGGCGAGCTGACCGACCAGCCCCAGCCCGACGACCACCACCTTCGCCCCGGGGCCCACCTCCGCCAGGCGCAGCCCGTGCAGGGCGATGGAGCCGATCGTGGCGAACGCCGCCGCCCCCGGGTCGACCCCGTCCGGAACCCGGGCGCAGAGCAGCCCGGGAACGGCCTGGAACTCGGCGTGGTTGGCGCGCCCGGCCCCACCCGTGGCGACGAGGTCACCGGGGCGGATGCGGTCGACCGCGGAGCCCACCTCGACGACGCGACCACATCCGCTGTAGCCGAGGGGGACGTCGGCGCCGAGCCGATCCCGGACCGAACGCGCGGCCGGGATGAGACCGTCGGTCCTCGCCTTCTCCGCGACCTTGCGGACAAGGTCCGGACGGGCCCGCGCCTTGGTCAGCAGCCCAGAGCGGGCGAGCGTGGTAACGGCACGTTCCGTGCCGGCGGACACGATCGTCGCAACGGTCGCCACCAGCACCTCGGTCGGACCGATGACCGGCACGGGAACGTCGACGACGCGCACCGCCCCGCCGGACGCCGCCTGCACCACCTGCTTCACCGCGCCACCTGCTTCACCGCGTCACTGGGGCGCCGCCGCACCGGCCGACGGTCGGCGCCGGCAGGCGGACCCGCACCCACTCGCGGACCCGTACCGGCGTGTCGGCCCGTACCGGCGTGTCGGCCCGAGTCTTCGGTACGACCGGGGGAAGTGAGGGCGTCGGGGGCGCCCACGCTCGCATCATGCTGCGCAGTGTAGTTGATGCATTACATTCAGCGATGAACATCGGCCTCGCTCATCCGAAGTGTCAGACCCGGAGGAACGGCATGCTCGAAGCGTCGGCCGCCGCGTGCATCGTCACCCTTGCGGCGACCCCGATCGTCATCGTCGGCATGCGCCGGATGGCGGCGATCGACGAGGTCACTGCGCGGTCCTCGCACCAGGTCCCGACCCCGCGTGGCGGCGGTATCGCAGTCGTCCTCGGGCTGTTCGCGGGCATCGGCCTGGCGGTGTGCATCCCTGGGTACGGCGACGCCCGCGACCTGCTCTCGTTGACCATCGGCATCGCCCCGTTCGGCCTGATCGGACTCGTCGAGGACCTCAGCGGCATCACCCCGCTGCGCCGGCTGGCCCTGCACCTCACCGCGGCCGTCGTCGTCGCGGTGACGACGGTGCTCGGGGCGGTGCTCGACGACCCGGTTCCGAGCGGCACAACCGTCCTGCTCGTCACGATCATCGCACCGGTCTGGATCACCGCATTTGTCAACGTCTTCAACTTCATGGACGGCATCAACGGCATCTCGGTGACGACGGCGGTCCTGGCCGGGGCGGCGTTCACGGTGCTCGGAGCCGTCCACCACGTGGACGCGATCACGATCGGCGGTGCTCTCACGGCGGCCGCGGCGCTCGGTTTCGGCCCGTTCAACTTTCCGCGGGCCCACATCTTCCTCGGGGACGTGGGCAGCTATTCGCTGGGAGCCGCGATCGCGGTCCTGGCGGTGCAGGCGGTCCTGGCGGGAATACCGGTGGAGACCGCCGTGGCGCCGACGGCGCTGTATCTGGCCGACACCGCCTGGACCCTGCTACGCCGGGTGCGGGCGAAGGAACAGTGGTACCTGCCCCACCGCACCCATGCCTACCAACGACTCACCACCGCCGGGTGGTCACACACCCGGGTGACCGGGCTGGTTGGCGTCCTGACGGCGGTCCTCGCCGCCTTGGGATTCGCCGCGGACGGACCACTGCCCGTTCGCCTGCTCGCCGACACGGCAGCCGGGCTGGTGCTCCTCGGGTACCTGAACGCTCCACAGCGCGTCGCGGCGAGACGGGACTGCGTCGCGGCGGCCCCGTCCTCCGGCGCGGCGATCCCGTCGCAACGCCGGCTGGCGAACCCGGACAGGACAGACCGGACCGACGGGACCCGGCCACTGGGGGATGCCGGTCGAAGC
>NZ_CDXDOR010000263.1:0-3515 GCF_978021225.1 Frankia sp. CeTa3Moorea
GGGATGGCCTGGGGGTCGGCGGTGGGCTGTGCGGCGGTGAGCCTGCGCCAGATTTCCGCCGCTAGTGCTTCTGTGACGGTGCGTTGATGGCGGCGCAGGAAGCTGCCCCCGGTGATGTCGTACGGCTCCGCAGCGTCTGCGCGCCGGTCGGTGACGCTGCGTTTCTCTTTCCCGTCGAGGTCCAGGAGCAGGCGGAGCGCGCGTGCTTCGACCCCGCCGATGGCGGCAACGCTGGCGTTGATGATCGCGTGGGCGGTGAAAGCCCTGCGGAGAAGCGCGTCGGGTTCCTCGGGCTCAACTCGCGGCGGAACGATCATGTCTGTCAGCTGCCGGCGCACATCCGGGGTGATCATGTAGGTGGGCAGCCGGATACCGTTGCGGTAGCAGAGGGTTAGGACCGTGGTCAGTTCTGTCACGTCGGGGGGCATGGCGATCCTTTCTCGTCTCGTGTTGGCGCGTCCGCGTGGTGTCCGGGTTCCGTCCGCGTGCCGTCCGGCCACTGACTATGCACGGTGCGTGTCTGTGCTCCGTCCGCGTTCCGTCCGGGTTGGGGACATGTAGAGCGGACGTCCGTGGCTGGTCTGGGTCTGGTCTGTGAAAGAGCCGCGGACAAGCCGCGTCTTGTCCTAGGAAAAGGGATTCCTGGTCCGCAGGATGGGGTGTGTGAGGCGGTCGGCTTCACGGTCTTCGTTCCTGGAGGGTTTTCCCATGCCCCGTTACTATGTGCGGACCACCTTCGGGTTTGGCTGGTGGGTAGCTTTCTTTTGGTGCCTGTACCTGAGCCTTTTTCTGTTTTCTGAGGCGTCGGCCGCGATCCCGTTCATCGTCGTCGCCGTGATCGTCATTGCCGTGATCCGGCTGGTCGGAAAGGCGATGTGGTGATGCGGCGGCGTGTCGAGCTGGCCTCCGAGGAGATATCCCGGCGTCATCAGGCGCTGTTCGTGCTGGCGCTGGTGGCGTGGTGCGCGGGGATGTGCGCGCTGTCGTTGGCGGCGACGGTGGTCGTGGAGGTGCTGCACCGGCCGGGGCCTGGTCCGGTGTCGGTGACCGTCGCGGCCGGTGAGGCCTGGTGAGCGTGGAGGGTCTGCCGGATCTGGACATGCTGTGGATGGGGCTGTGCTCCACGATCCGTCACGGCGCCACGGCCGCACGGCTCGGGGCGTATACCCCCGGGGTGGTGGATGTGCTGGAGCCGGGGGTGACGCCGTGGGCGGCGCGGATGCTCGCGGCTGAGGATCTGATCCGGAACGCGGCGGCGGGGCTGGATGGTCCGGAGGATCGGGCGGTGCGGCTGCTGCTCGGGCTCTCCCCCGGGACGGCGGGTTTGCGCGTCAGTATGCGGCGGGCGCGGGCGGCGGATGCGCTGCGGATCGCACCGGCGAGCCTGCGGGGTGACCGTGAGCATGCGTTGATGTGGGATCTCGCGGTGCAGGTATGCAAACTGCTCCTTCAGCGTTAGCACGAGGGGCACGGGCGGGGTACAGGGCTTTCCTGTATCCCGCTTTTCCGTGTGCCGGGTGCGCTGGTTGTGCGTGCGGACTGCGTGAAAAGCGGGTGGCCGGCTGGCGCACTTTTCACGCACAAACTAGGCGCTTTCGGCGCACTGCCCCGGGAGACCATGAGATCAGGCCGCTGACGGGCGGCACCAGAAGATACCAATGATCAGGGGTGACGCGATGCGGGTGATTCCCGTGGACGTGACGGCGTTTTCCGTGGTAACCGCGATGGGTCCGGCTGCGCCGGTGATAGACCGAGAGTCCGGCAGCCAGCGAGGGAACGCGGATGGGCTGCCGTTGTGGACCGTGCCGGTCGCGGTCGCGTTGGCGGACGGCACAGCGGAAGTGATCACGGTCCGGATCGCGGGTGAGGCGCCGACGGTGCAGCCGGGGACGCCGGTACGGCTGACGGGCCTGGTGGGCCGCTCCTGGCAGATGCAGGGCCGTCACGGCATCTCGTACTCGGCTGCGTCGATCACCGGGGTGTCGAGCAAGAGCTAGGGCTACCCGGTTCGGGGGTGGCGGTGCCCTGACCGTGTGCCGCCACCCCGGCCGGTCCTGCTCGTGCGCGCAAAGGAGTAGGTGTGTCGGTGCTACGGATCCGGCCCGGCCGGATGCGGAAAGATCAGTTTCGGCTGTCGTTGCGGCCGTCGGTGCCGGAACTGCTGGTCCGGTACGGCCTACGGCATATGTGGGGATGGCGCCGTGAGGTGCTGGCGCTGCTCGTGCTGCTGATGGTGCCGCAATCGATCTGGGGACGGGGGCTGCTCCTCGGCCTGGTGCTGGTCGTGCTGGTCGTGCCGGTGCTGCGCCGGGCGGTGGTCGGCTGGCTGCTGGGTGGGCGGCTGCGGCGACGCTGGGCGGCTGCCTGCCATGCCTGCCGGGTGGAAACACCGTCTGCTGGGGGCGGTGGGCGTGTTCCCCGGATACGGCGGGCGCGGCGGGGCGCGGCGGGCTGGCATCTGCGGCTGGTCCTGTCACCAGGCCTGAGCGTGGACGATCTCCAACAGGCGGCGGGGAAGCTGACGGCCACGCTGAAGCTGCGGGAGGTGCGGATCTCTCCGGATCTGGACCGGGCGGACCGGGTCGGCCTGGTGTTGGTGCGCCGTGAGGTGCTAGGCCGGGCAGTCCGCGCGGATCTGCTGCCCGCCGGTGCGGCCGGTGAGCTGGACGCCCTACCGATCGGGGTGCGGGAGGACCGCCGGGCCTGGCTGCTGCCGCTGCGCGGGTCGCATGTGCTCATCGCCGGGGCCACCGGAGCCGGTAAAGGCTCAGTCATCTGGTCGATCATCCGGGCGCTTGCCCCGTCGATCCGCGGGGGCGTCGCGGAGGTCTGGGCGTGTGACCCGAAGGGCGGCATGGAACTCGCCTTCGGGGAACCTTTGTTCGCGCGTTTCGGCGTAACCGCGGCGACGATCGCGGATCTCCTCGAAGATGCCGTGACGGTCATGGAGCGGCGCACGGGCCGGCTACGCGGGGTGGCCCGGTCCCACACACCCACCCCGGACGATCCCCTGATCGTGATCATCATCGATGAGGTCGCGAGCCTGACGTCCTACGTGTCCGATGCGGAAGTCAAGAAGCGGATCGCGGTTGCGCTGCAACTGTTGCTCTCCCAGGGCCGGGCACCGGGGGTCGTCGTCGTCGGTGCGCTGCAAGACCCCGGCAAGGATGTGTTGCCGTTCCGGGACCTGTTCCCCGTCCGGGTCGCGCTCCGGCTCACAGAACCAGTACAGATCAACATGGTGTTGGGGGAAGGTGCCCGGGATCGAGGCGCGCTCTGCGACCGCATTCCCCGGGGCCTGCCCGGGGTCGGCTACGTCCTGGTGGACGAAGACCCGACCCCGGTCCGGGTCCGCGCCGGATGGCTCACCGACGACGACATCCGGACCATGGCCGCGCAGCACGCTCCGGTCCGTCCCACCACCCCGGTGGAACCGGCGGAAGGGTGGCGACCACAGCTGCCCTCGGTGCCGTCCATGCCACCTGCGGCCCCCGCGCCGCCTCCCCACCCTGCAC
>NZ_CDXDOR010000264.1:0-3506 GCF_978021225.1 Frankia sp. CeTa3Moorea
CACGTTGTTCAACCACGTTGTTCAACCGAGATTTCAAGAATCCTGTGCAGTACGGCATTTCGTTCCCTTGGTACGAGTTCCACACTGCTGCGGTCGTCTCCTCAACCGGTATGAGGGCGATGTGCTCTGATACGGCTCTCAGGTGCCGGACGTCGGACGCGTGAGGATACACTCATATCGGTTCTCGGGTTTGACGTCGCTCAGCTCGGCTGCGGTAACGTGCCTCCCGTGCCGGCCGGTGCTGGCCGACACACATCCGGGTGTTCTGCTCGAGAGGAGAAAGAGGGAAAATGGCTCAACAGCAGCAGGTGCAGCAGGTGGAACAGCAGCTGCGGCAGAACTGGCGGCAGATTCGTTACCGAATCCTCGACCAGTTCGGTCAGGTGAGCCCGGCGGACCTTGACTCCGCGACGAGCGTCAACGACCTCGTCCAGCGGATCGCGGACAAGACGCACCACAGCGAGCGGTACGTCGAGAACCGACTCCTGGAGCTTGCGGGAGTAGGCGCGGGTGTTCAGGGTGGAGGAATCGCTGGGGAGCGTTTCGCCTCGGGGCTGGGCGGCGAGCAGCAGCAGGGCCAGCCGTTTGGCGGGGGTCAGCAGTAACCCGATAGACGGGTGATCCGACGACACCGGCCGGAACGCGAAACTCCGCCGGGTTGTCGGGATGATTACTGGTTCCGGTCGTTCGGTTCCGGTCGCTCCGGGGGTACAGCTCAGGCCATCGCCTTCAGGAGCGACCGGAATTCGAGCAGTTCATCGATCAGCTCGATAGTCTTCCCATCGCGTGGTAGCCGCCGCAGTTCGGCCAGCATTGCGTCGGTTTCCTCGAGGGTGGGACGCTCGTTAATAGTGGCGGCTATCGTCACAATGTCGTGCATAGCTGTAATCACCTCACCGTGCTGAGAGTACCGGTTGGCCTGCCCGGCTCGAAGGCGGAAGCCGGGTGATACGTAGAAGGAGGCTCGCACGGCAGGGTTTCTGGAGTGTAAATCGGTGTTTCCTTCGCGTTAATGTATCTCTGATGAAGCTACAAAACGTGACGAATGATGCGTCGCGGGTTCTGGACCTCACCGTCTGTAGAGCCTCCGCGGGTTCATGGATCTCGGTGACCACCCGCGTGTGCACGCACTTCCTTTCCTACCACCCCGGGTGGCCCGACGACCGTCCAGCCGCCCGCCACCCACCGCATCCGGACCGTTCCTGAAGCCTGGCATCGTCCGCCGCCTCGTGGACGCCCTGCCCACCGGTGCCTACCTCGTCCTCACCCATCTCCTCACCCATGCAACCGCCGGCTTCGACCCGGGTCGCGGCCTGCGCGACGTCGTCGGATTCCGCGTCGTCGAGCTGAGTGGCCCGGACCGGCTGACCATCGATTCTCGTTCATAGGCCGGCGCCGTTTGGCGGCGGTGCCGGTGTCTGTGTGGGCGGGCCACCCCGCCCGCCCACACAGACACCTCCGGGTGAGCGCCGTAGGAGGGGTACATCGCTCACCACATCTCCACGTATCACCCAACGATACGCGGACAGGCCGTAGGCATCTTGGGCTGATGTTGCCCATATCGGGATGGTCCGTCTGGGCGACGTCGTCGTTCTTGCTGCGTGAGACGCCTCCCTTGGCCGACAGGTTGCGACCCTCGCGTCGTCTCCGTGATATTGCATCCAGCTTGCGTCGGAGCGTAGCTAGATCTGCACGTAACGAAGCGGTCGACGATATCCTCCGGTCGAAGGATCACTGGATCGACAATTCCATCGGGTTATGGCACAACGAAGCGGGTCGGCTCGTCGTCTATCGCAGCGGAACGGATCGGCTCCGCGGCGGCGACGGCCGCCGCGGGTCGCCGTACCCGGGCGGTTCCCCCCGCCGCCCGTGGGCGGACCGGGCCGGTTGCCCCCTCGCCCGGCACGGTCCGCCTCCATCAACCCACGAGGAGCCCATTCCGGTGATTGAGCACGCTGTCCGCATCGCTCGGACGGTCCTCGTTCCCCGACACCGTTGGGCTAGGAGGCAGCGCGTGACCCGCATGGGCGACGGCCGCGACAGTACGTCCGGCGACCGGTCCGCGGTTGCCACGTTCTCAGCCTCCTTCCACGATGTGGTCGCCAACGTCGAGAAGGTCATCCGCGGCAAGCGTGAGGTGGTGGATCTCGCGACGATCTGCATGTTCGCCGACGGCCATCTCCTCGTCGAGGATGTCCCCGGTCTGGGGAAGACCTCCCTGGCCCGCAGCCTCGCCGCGTCGGTGGGCGCCGGCTGTCATCGCATCCAGTTCACGCCCGACCTGCTGCCCGCGGACATCATTGGGACGATGGTCTACAACCAGCGTGCCGAGGAGTTCGGATTCCGCGGGGGCCCGGTGTTCACCAACCTCGTCATCGGCGATGGGATCAATCGCGCCTCGCCGAAGACGCAGTCGGCTCTGCTGGAGGTCATGGAGGAGGGGCGGGTCACCGTCGATGGGACCGGTTATCCGGTACCGCGGCCCTTCATGGTCGTCGCGACGCAGAACCCGATCGACATGGACGGCACGTACAGCTTGCCCGAGGCCCATCTGGACCGGTTCCTCATGCGATTGCGAATGGGATATCCCTCCCTCGCTGCGGAACTGGAGATCCTCGATGGTCGGCAGCTGGGTCGGCGCATCGAGGATCTGAGACCGGTGATGCGGGCGGAGGACGTGGTGGCCCACGCCGCCCGGACATCTGCCATCCATGTGGCACCCGCCCTCCGGCGGTACATCGTCGATCTGGTCGCCGCGACCCGCACGCTGCCGGATGTCGTCCGCCTGGGGGCGAGCCCACGGGGCAGTATCGCGCTGCTTCGGGCCGTCCAGGTGCGTGCCGCGTCGCAGGGACGGGCCTTCGTGACCCCCGACGACGTCAAAGCGCTGGCCAAGCCGGTCCTGGCACACCGGCTGGTGCTGAGCCCCGAGGCGGAACTGCGCCGCGTCATCGCCGAGGACGTCGTGGACGAGGTCGTCGAGACCATCCCGTCCCCGCGTCGTCTCGTCGGCATCTGACCGTGGCACCCTGGTCGGCCGACATCGGGCGCAGCAGGGTAGGACCGCCGGGGCGGAGCCTACGTAGGTGGCGCAGTCGTAGCGTGTCGGCCAGTGACGGCCCCGGTAGTCGACGGTCGCCACCGCTTCAGCGGGGCACGACGCATCCTGCGGAGCCGGCTGGCTCGGGGGCGCGGCGGCCGGAGGCTGGGCGGGCTCGGACTTCGCCACCGCCGGCGATGGGGACGCGGGGACTCCGGCGGGACCGGCGCCACCCACGTGCGGGAGGGATCCGTTCGCGGGGCTGGTGGGTGCCGGCGTCGGAGCCAACGCCGACGCCGGCGGACCGGACGTGTGCGCCGGGGCTGCGGCGGTCGGTCCCAGACCGTCCGTCGCGAGGGGGGCGTGCGGCCCTTCACCGGGATCAGGACGCGGACGACCTTCCGGCCGGGGAGGTGACCGGAACGCGGGCTCCCGGGTGTTTTCGACGGGTACCGTCGCTCAAGCC
>NZ_CDXDOR010000265.1:0-3491 GCF_978021225.1 Frankia sp. CeTa3Moorea
ACCCACCGGTCGCCGCCGGCCGCGATGACGCACCGGGCGCGTCCGACGAGTGTGCCTGCTGCCCGTGATCCGTCGAGGAAGATGCGGTCACGGTGCGGGGGGAAGCGCGGACGCCGACGACAGCGGGCGATCCTCGATCGTGGCGCCGAGCCTCGTCGCGTGCCGCTGATCCCCCGGCTGTGCCCGCGGGTGCCGGTCCGTCGGGCGACCCCGGCGGGAGCGGCGGGTGCGCACGGCGGCGAAGACCCGGCATCCGAGGTAGAAGGCGAAGGACAAGGTGGTGATGTAGGGGCTGATCGGGAGCGTTCCGCCGAGGGCGAGCAGGATCCCGCCGACGGTGGACGTGGTGGCGAACAGCACCGACAGCGTTGTGGCCAGGCCTCGGCGGGCGGTGGCGACCTCGGGGTCGAGGCTGGCGAAGGTCAGCGGCCGCCACAGCACCAGCAGCGCTGCGAGGACGATCCCGGCGATGAGGGAGAGTACGGCGAGCCGGGAGGTGTCCACGGCCACGATCTGGCCGGTGAGCAGGCCGAACTTGTTCGCGGCCCGGCCTTTGTACAGGGCGAGGAACAGGACGCCGAGCCCGAGGCCGAAGGGCATGAGGACCCCGATGAAGGAGTTGCGGTTCCGGGCCCGTTCCCCCATCAGCCCGATCAGCAGGGCTGCGAGCAGTGCTCCGATCAGGGAGCCGGTGACGACGTTCGCGCCCAGCAGGAGGAAGCCCGCCGCGCCGGCGAAGGACAGCTCGCTTACGCCGTGCACCGCGAACGCGAGGTCCCGGTAGGTCACGAAGACGCTGATGACACCGCACAGGACACCGAGGACAGCGTCGGCGAGGATCGAGTTGTGGAGCAGGGACAGCAGTTCGCCGTAGTCGTCGAAAACGAACATCCGGTCCCACAGGCTCATCGGACCGCCTGTAGGTCATGAGGGGCTTCCGGAACCCCGCTGATGAAGATCCGGCCGGCCGACCAGTCCACTGTGATATCGGTGTCGTGCAGCGCGGACAGGTTTTCCGACGCCAGGACGTCGCCGGCTGGTCCCAGCCCGATGCCGCCGGCGGCGAGATACAGGACTCGGTCGGCGTACGGGAGGATCGGGTTGATGTCGTGCGTGACGAAGAGCACAGCGGTGCCGTGGGTGTGCCGCCGTCGGTTGATCAGGGTCGACAGGGCCTCGCGGCGCGGTGCGTCCAGCGAGGCCAGTGGCTCGTCGCACAGCAGCAGCACCGGATCGGTCGCCAACGCCTGGGCCATCCTGATCCGCTGCATCTCGCCGCCGGAGAGCCCTGCTACGGCCCGGTTGGCCAGGGCGGTGGCGTCGACCGCTGCGAGTGCTTCGTCGACCCGGTGCCGGCGGGTGCGGGCGGGCCGGCCTGGCCCCCACCGTCTCCCGTCCAGGCCGAAGCGCACCAGTTCGTGTACCAGGACCGGGGCCAGTGGGGCGGTGGCCTGCTGCTGGGGCACGTAGCCGATCCGGCTGCTGCCCCGCCGCGGTGGCTCGCCATCAACCGTGATCACGCCTGTACGCAGTGGGTGGAGCCCGAGGGCCACTCGCAGCAGGGTGGTCTTGCCGGCCCCGTTCGGCCCCAGCACCGCCAGGAACTCGCCTGCGGCCAGGTCCAGATCGAGCCCCGACCACAGGGTGCGGGTGCCGTACCCGACCGAGCCGTCCCGGATCCGTAGCACCGGATCAGGCGAGCTCATGTCTTCAGCGCTCCGGCCACCGCGTTCAGGTTCTCGGTCATCCAGGTCACGTAGTCCTTGCCGGCGGGCAGGGTCTCGGTCACCGGTACCACCGGTACGTTCGCGGTCTTCGCGGCGTCCAGGACCTTCTCGGTCTCCACCCCGGTCGTCTGCTCGTTGTAGGCGAGCAGTTTGACCTTCCCGTCGTTGAACAGGGCGAGGGTGTCCGCGAGGGCGGCGGGTGGGACACCTTCGCCTTCCTCGATCGCCTCGCTGAACTCCTCGGGGGTCTCGTTCTCCAGCCCGCAGGCCTCCAACAGGTAGAGCGGGAGCGGTTCGGTGATCGCGACACCCGCGCCCGCCGCGGTCTCCTTGATCGAGGCTTCGGTGCCCTTCAACGTCGTCAGCTTGTCGGTGAACGCCTTCTCAGGACCTCCGCGCCACACTGACCTACGGGCTCGCAGGCACCACAGAGGGACGACGTCGGACCGGACGGCACCAACATCCTCATCAGGACAGGGTGCCGGCGCAAGCCGGCATGATCACTGACCTGGGACGATGGGGTTGCTGAGGCCAACATCCATCCGACAGGCGGAGGGCACTTCCGAGGTGCGATTGTTGCATACCCCCTCGAAGATCGATCTCCGGTATGACGACCCGAACCTGGTCGCCGCCGCCGGGCTGGTGCCGGTGATGCGGCTGGCCGAGCGGGCCGGCCTGCCCGGCCTGGTCGCCGAGCACGTCCGCCTACCCGCCGCGGCCGGATCGGCCGGGGCGAACGTGGAGGCGAAGGTCGGCTGTGTGGTCGCGGGCATGGCCGCCGGAGCGGACAGCATCGACGACCTGGCGCTGCTGCGCCACGACGCCCTGGGCGAGCTGTTCGGCGGGATCCGGGCGCCGTCGACGCTGGGGACATTCCTGCGGGCGCTGACCTGGGGCAACGTCCGCCAGCTCGGCAAGGTCCACCGGCTGCTGCTCACCGAACTGTCCGCGACGACCCCGCTGCTCGGCGGGGCCGGCGTGCTGGCGTTCGTCGACCTGGACTCCTGCCAGCGCCGGGTGTTCGGCCCGGCCCAAGCAGGGCGCCGCCTTCGGCCACACCAAAATCGCCAGTAAGTCGGTGTTCGTCCGCGGCCTCAACGCCCTGATCGGCACGGTCTCGACCCCGACCGGCGCCCCGCTGGTCGCGGCCACCCGGCTGCGCGGCGGCAACGCCGTCTCGTCCAGGGGCGCGGCTAGCTTCCTCACCGAGACCCTCGCCACCGCCCGCGACGCCGGCGCCACCGGGATCATCGTCGCCCGGATGGACTCCGGCTTCTACACCGCCGACGTCGTCGCCGCCGCGTCAAAGCCCTCAACCCCAAGGCCAGCCCCGGCCAGGGCGACCTGTTCCCGGCCTGGCGCTACCACGCCGTGTTCACCGACAGCCCGTTCACCCTCGCCCAGACCGAGACCCAGCACCGCGGCCACGCGATCATCGAACAGGTCAACGCCGACCTGATCAACGGCCCGCTCGCCCACCTGCCCTCAGGCCGCTTCACCGCCAACGCCGCCTGGCTCACGCTGGCTGCCCTGACCCACAACCTTCTGCGCGCCGCCGGCGCCCTGGCCTCGCCGTTCCACGCCCGCGCCCGCGGCGCCACCCTGCGCGCCCACCTGATCAACATCCCCGCTCGCCTCGCCCGCCGCGGCCGCGGCCAGATCACCTTGCACCTGCCCACCGGCTGGCACGCCGAAAACGCCCTGACCGGCCTGTTCACAGCCCTGCGCACCCCCGCCCAGGCCCGCGCGGCCTGACCCACGGCC
>NZ_CDXDOR010000266.1:0-3481 GCF_978021225.1 Frankia sp. CeTa3Moorea
TCGATGTCAGGATCTCGGTGACGTCACCGACCAGGTCGTCATCGACCTCGGCCGGGTCGACCACCAGCAGCCGGCGGCCGGACGCGGACAGCGCGGCCTCGACATACTCGGCGCCGAACCGCGCGAACCGGTCCCGATGCTCCACGACGATCGTCGTCACATCCGGGTCGCGCAGCAGCGCGAGAAACTTCCCGCGGTGGCCGCCCAGGGCGGAGCCGACCTCGGTCACGACCTTGTCGACAGACAGGTTCCGCCCGGTCGCCCACGCAGTCACCCGGGCGACTTGCCGGTCCAGGTCGGGGCGCTGGTCAGCCGATGACACCCGGGCGTATACGGCGATCAATCCATCGCCCGCCGGCCGGCCAGGTTCGCCGACGAGGATCAGCCCGCCGACCTTGCGCGCCGGAACCGGGAGCGCACCGGCCGCGTACCAACGGCGCGCGGTCACGTACGCCACGCCCTGCGACTCGGCCCACTCCTTGAGGTTCACAAGACCATCATAGACTGCCATAGAGCGCTAATGACTACTGAAAGCGCAACAGGTGCTTCCCTCACTAAAGTAGCCGTCCGGAGGAGCTGCCCGATGAACGGACACGGACGGCATATGCGCCATGTACGGGGAGGATCGGGGAGGACTGTGGTAGGCCATGCGGGACTGGTCGTCGCCGGCCGTTACCGACTCCAGGACCGCCTCGGGGCTGGCGGGATGGGGGCCGTCTGGCGGGCGACCGACCAGATGCTACGGGTCGACGTCGCGCTCAAGGAAGTCTCGATCCCCGTCGACTCGACGCCGGGGGAGTGGACCGAACGGATCACCCGCGCACGGCGGGAAGGGATGAACGCCGCCCGCCTTCGGGGTCATCCCGGGATCGTCAGCGTCCATGACGTGGTCGAGGACGGCGGGCTGCCGTGGATCGTCATGGACCTCATCATCCCGGCCCGGTCGGTAGCGGATCGGCTGCGGGGATCGGGCGGGCTACGGCCGGATGAGACGGCGTCGATCGGAGCCGCGGTCGCCGATGCCCTCGCCTTCGCCCACGCGAAGGGCGTCGTTCATCGCGACATCAAACCGGGCAACATCCTGCTGGCGGAGAATGGCCGGGCACTCGTCACCGACTTCGGTATCGCCGCGCACAACGACGACAGTCGGATGACCGCCGCCGGAGTGGTCGGCACCATCGCCTATGTCGCTCCCGAACGGCTCGGCGGTCAGCCCGCGGACGGACGTAGTGACGTGTTCTCCCTGGGAGTCACCCTTTACCAGATGGTGGAGGGGAGGTTACCGTTCCAGGCCGACACGACCGCCGGGCTGCTCAGCGCGATCCTGTTCGAACCGCCGCGCCCGACCGTGCTCGCCGGTCCACTCCGGCCGGTGCTGGAGGCGATGCTCGAGAAGGACCCGGTAGTCCGGCTGGATGCCGCGGCTGCCGCGCGCGCCCTCGCCTCCCTCGCGGCCGGGGGACCGGCATCACCGGTGCTGGTACCGCCACAGGTGCCAGCACCGGTATCGCCACCGGCACCACCGCCGGCACAGGTACCGACACCGCCGTTGCCGCGGGTACCTACGGTCTCGCGACCGGCAACGGCCCTGCTGCCGCCCGTCGGCGAGCCGGAGGCAGGCGGTTCGCGGTGGCCCGACTCCGGGATGCCTGGGACACCCGGGATGCCTGGGACACCTGGGACACCTGGGACACCCGGGATGCCTGGGACGCCCGGGGCGCCTGGCCGCCTCTCGGGCCGGGTGTGGCTCGTGGCCGGGACGTTGACAGCCGTCCTCGCGATCCTGGCCGGGGTGTTCCTCGCCCGCGGTGGTGTCGGCGCCCATCCGGGCGACGGGTCCCTGACCGGCACCGCGTCCTCGACGGTGGCCGCGACCGGACCGGAAGACGGCGTCCCGAGGGTATCGCCGTCCGCGGCCGCGAGCGGCGCGGGGAGCGGCGCGGGGAGCGCTGCGGGGACCAGGGCGGGGACCGGGGCGAGAACGAGCTCGGCCATCGCAGCCGGCTCCCCCCGACCGTCCCAGGAGCTCACCGTCGTGCCCTCCTTCTCCCCCGCCGCGCCCGGGGTGTCGCAGTACAGCGCCGACTATTACGCAACCCTCACCAGAAGCCGGCAGGACGGCTTCCTGCTGCGGGTCGGATTCGACGCGACCGGCCGTAGCGACCTGCGGGATCCGCGGACATCCTGCGTGCTGGTCTCGTCGGGTTCTCGCGAGTTCCGGCTGTTTCCCGTCCAGGCCGAGGTGCCGGTGAGCTTCTCCGGACGGTATTCCGGAACACTGACGTTCTCGCTCGCGCTGCCGGGAAGCTACCGTTTCCGCTACTCGTGCCAGGCGGACTACTCGCCTGCGCTCCTCGGCACGGTGACGATGCCGTCGGTGGCGGTGAGCGTTTATGACGACAACTACTTCGTGAATGTGCTGGAGGTACGCGTCGGAGCCGGTCGGACGGTCGTGTTGTTCGCCGCCGCGGGAGCGGCGGATCTCCGGGTGCCGGCTACGTCGTGCCTTCGGTCGGAAGGCGGGATCCGTAGGCCTGTCGTGGAGCTGAAGACCTCGCGGAAGTCGCTGACGGGGGCGACGTACATCGGAACGATGCGGTTCGAGGGGACCCCGCCGGCTACCTTCGTCTATTCCTGCTCCGATTACTCGCCTGTCAACCTGTGACGGCGGTCGGGTCGGCAGGCCTGTCGCAGACCCGTCTTCGAACGTGTGTTTGGTAATGTCGAAGCATGGAGATCGCGGCGTTCCAGGCCTCGTTGCTTGATGACGCCCCGGCGGTCGAGGTCGGTCCACTCGGGACGTCCGTCCGGCGAGTCGGGCTCGCGCGGGGCGCGTGGGTCGATGTGCGGCCCCGCTGGATCGTTGGAGCCGACGTGCTCTTCGAGCGGCTGCGCGATCGTGTCCCCTGGCGGGCGGAGCAACGGACGATGTACGACAGGGTCGTCGACATTCCCCGGCTGCTCGCCTTCTACGACGAGCGTGCGTCGCTGCCCGACCCGGCGCTCGACGCGGCGAAGCGGGTCCTCGACGAGCACTATGCGGCCGAGCTGGGCGAGGGCTTCGCCACCGCCGGGCTGTGCCTGTATCGCGACGGGCGTGACAGTGTGGCCTGGCATGGCGATCGCGTCGGGCCGGGCGGTGTCCGCGACACCATGGTCGCGATCGCCGTCCTAGGTGCTCCGCGGGCGTTGCTGCTGCGGCCTCGGGGCGGGGGCGGTCCGACGATCCGGCACGACCTGGGTCACGGCGACCTGCTCGTGATGGGAGGCAGCTGCCAGCGCACGTGGGACCATGCCGTGCCCAAGACGGCGCGGCCGGTGGGGCCGCGGATCAGTGTTCAGTTCCGCCCGCGCGGCGTGCGCTGAGCCGCTGCCCCTCAGCGAGCGGAAAGCCACGGAATATCCGGCCTCGGACCACCACCACCCGCCGGCAGGTCGTCTCCCACCATCGGATCCCGGGCGGAGTGGGGCAGGGCAGGGC
>NZ_CDXDOR010000267.1:0-3433 GCF_978021225.1 Frankia sp. CeTa3Moorea
GCCGTGGTCGGGGTGGGCGCAGTCGGACCGGTCGGCACCGGTCAGGTCGCCGTGGACGTGGCCGCCATCGACGTAGATCTCGAATGGCGGGGCGTCGTCGGCGAGGTGGAGGGTCACGGCGGTGTCGATGTGGATCAGCAGGATGCCGGCCTCGTCGAGGCAGGCGCTGATCCGCAGCGGGAGGTGGACGTTGCCGGGTTCCCAGCTGGCCATCGGGTGCGGGGGGACGGCCTCGAACACCTCGACAGTGCCGAAGCTGACAGGCATGTCGGGCATGGCAGCCTCCAGAGATAGAGAGGATGAGGGGGCGGTGCTGCGGCTTCCGGGATGGGCCGGTCAGCGGCGGGTGCGTCGGCTCAGGGCGTCGGCGCGGGCGCGGACGAGGCGCACGACGGTGAGCACGGTGGGCTGGGTGCGGTCCGGCGCCCGGCGCAGAACGTCGCGGTCGTAGGCGCCGTATAGCAGCCCGGCGGTGACGGTGTGGACGGCCTGATCAGCGTCGACGGCGGCGGGCCGGTGTCCGTTCGTGCTGCGGTCCAGCCGGCAGGCGGGACCGTCACCTCCGGCGGTAGATCCGGGGCGCCCGGAAGATCAGGGTCACGTGGGTCGGGTCGTGGTGCTCGACGTAAAAGCGCCGTCGGGCAGTCCGGTCAGGGCGTCGCCGAGGGCGCTGTCCGCGGCCGGCCGGTTCCTGGACCGGGCTTTCGCGTCGGTCGTCGGAATCGGCGCGGTCGTCGGAATCTGCTGGCAGCGCCGGTGGCGGGACGGACCCGACGCCGGTCCCGGATTCCGCGGGTCCGGGGCCGGCGTCGGTGTGGGTCAGCGGCGGGTGAGCAGCATCAGCTTGCGATGTGCCTTGTCCTTGACCTCGTCGTCGACGCCGTCGAGGAGGCGGGCGCCTCGGGCCGCCAGTTCGTTGCCCTTGAGCACGCCGCTGGGCCGGATCGTGGCGTAGTGGTCGACGTAGTCGGTGACGGCGCGCTCCGCGGCGTAGGCGGTGCGCCCGACCCGGTCGGACTCCTGGGCGAACAGGTCCACGACGGTGTCGGCACGCTCGGCGGCGCGTCGACGGGTCAGCGGGGACGCGTCGTCGTCGACGGGCCACAGGCCGTCGATCAGCTCGCGGACCTCGGCGATGGTGGCGTCGGTCCGGGCGAGGAGGGTCTCCTCGGCGGCGAACTGCTGGTAGTAGCGGCGGGACAGGCCCAGCGAGCGGCGGGCCTCGTCCATCCGGTCGGCCGCGTTGGTGGTGTGGCGCACCGTCCACTTCGTGTAGGCGTCGCGGACGGCGAACCGTTCGGTGTTCGCGCAGACCGGCCGCCAGGGTGTGACGACCACGGTGAACGGGGTCGAGCCGTCGTGGGAGTTCAGCGCGGCGACGAACGGGATGATCTCGTCGTTGATCCCGTTGGCGTCGACGACGACGCTGTCGGGTAGGCGCAGCGAGACGAAGGTCCGACGCCCGCCGCGCAGCGCCCCGGCCGACTCGAAGGTGACGTGGTAGTTGTCGACGAGGTCCTGGAGGAACTCGAACGAGGCCCGGTTCTGCAACGGGTTGTAGACCTTGCCGACGACGCCCAGCGCCGCGCCGGTGTCCTCGCGGACGGTGACGAACCTGTCCTCGACGGTCCGGGACCCGTCCCGCCACAGGTAGTGGACCGGGCGCAGGGAGACCTCCCAGTCGATGTGGGCGAGGCGTAGCACCTCGTCGACGTCGCAGGTACCGCCGGGGACGACGGTGCCCAGGCCGTGCCAGGCCGGGGTGGTGGTGTAGAGCGCGGCCTGGCCGGAGGTCGTGTCGAGGCCCTCCTGTCCGAGGACCTCGCTCTTGTCGGCGAACACCCACGACCCGTCGTCGCGGCGGGTCGCGCCGCCGCGCTCGATCGCCGCGCGGCGCTGGTCGAACAACTGCTCGTTGACATCGACGACAGTGGACATGGACAGTTCCTTTCCTTTCGATCCATACAGGGCGTGGTGCAGAACCCGCTGGCCTCACAGGGCGTGGGTCGCCGCCCTGCTGGCGAGGGCGGGCACGGCGTCCCGGGCGTGCGGGCGGCGGGTTGCGCGGAGATGGCGCGGATGGGCCGCGCCTTGATCCCTGACAGCTGGGTGAGGAGCGCAGGATCAGGCGTCGGTGACGATCGGCATGATCAGATGGCGGAAGGCCGCCGGATCGGCCAGTTCGTCGGGTGTCGCCGTGAGCAGCACCGGCTTGGCGACGTCCGCAGGTAGGTGCACGGTGATCGTCGGGCTGGTGAAGCTGTCGATCGCGTCGAGCAGGTAGCCCGGCGTGAACACCCAGGGCCTCGGCACGTCGAGGCCGGTTACCTCGGCGGGCACCTCTGGTGCGGTGACCTGCTGTGGCCGGTCGCTGAACCAGGGAGCGACGACGATCGCCCCGGGGTGCACCGTGACCGTGGCCCACGTCTGGGTCGTGCGGGCGTTCAGCAGCGCGGTGACCCGGCGGACCTGGTCACGCAGCCGTGCCCGGTCGACGACCACGGCGCAGGCGGTCTTGGTGGGCAGGAGCCGCTGGTAGGACGGAAAAGTCCCGTGAACGGTGCGCGTGACGACGGTGAGGTCTCCGCGGTGAAGCCCACCAGATCGGCCTGCGCACCGCCCGCGGCCAGCGGGCCGACGCCGATACGGATTTGCCCACCGACCCACCGTGAAGCGATCTTGCCGAGGGTTCCGGGGATCGTCACGTCGGGCAGCGGGGCGTCGAGGTCGCCGACGGCTCCGATCGCGGCGACCGCGAGCCGGTAACGATCAGTCGTGGCCAGCCGCAGCAGCCCGCCGCTGTCGTGGCGCAGGTTGACGCCGGTCAGGATGGGCAGCAGGTCGTCGCGGCCGAGGGCGGGCGTCACCCGCGTAAGCGCGGTCGACAGCTGGCCGCCGTCCACGGCCAGGCGGGCAGGCGGCGGGGACGGCGGCGGTGGATAGTCGGCCGGGCGGCTCGCGGTGACCGGGACGGTGAACCCGGCAGCGGACAGCGTCGGCGTCGCCGGGTCCGGCCCGTCCAGGGTGACCGGCAGGGCGGCGGCGTCGCGGCGCTTGTCGCCGGTGGCGACCGCGCGCAGCAGACGGGTCAGTTCGCGGTGATCGCAGACGAGCCGCCCCGGCGCGAGCGCCGCGCCCGCCAGCCGCACCGACAGCGCCAGCGTGTCGCCGTAGGCCGAAACGATGAGCGTTTCGTCGTCCTCGCTGGTCAGCAGCACGCCGGACAACTGCCGGTGGTACGTGCTCGTCGGGACTGCGTGCGCGACGAGCGCGAGGGAATCGGCGAGCTGCCCGCGCGCGGCGTGCACGACCAGGCCGCCGTCGAGCAGCGGCGCGGCCGAGGCGGACATGGAGATCACCTTCCAGACTGTGTGCAGACATCGCCGCGATCTGCGCGGCGACGGTGGCCCGCGTCGCCGTCCCCGGGGTGGGG
>NZ_CDXDOR010000268.1:0-3415 GCF_978021225.1 Frankia sp. CeTa3Moorea
TCGGTGCCCTCCCCCGCCGCCGCCAGCCCCACGCCGTCGGCGATGCCGACGAGGCCCACCACGCCGGAGGCCCGGCTGAGCTCCTCGTACCCGGTGAAGGTCGTCGGGCCGGAACGGGCCAGGATCGGCCGGAACGCGGACAGGTCGACGTTGCCGATCCGCCGCGCGGCCCGGTCCGCCTTCGCAGCCTGCCGCTGGCGGTCCATCAGCCGGTGGAAACCCGCCTCGTCGACGGACAGGCCCGCCTCAGCGGCCATCTCCAGCGTCAGGTCGATGGGGAAGCCGTAGGTGTCGTGCAGCTTGAAGGCCGCCTCGCCGCCCAGCATGGTCGAGCCCAGGGATCGGGCCTGGCGCGCCGCGGTGTCGAAGATCGTGGTGCCGGTGCGCAGCGTCTCGGCGAACGCCTGCTCCTCCGCGACGGCGACCCCGGTGATCGTCTCGGCGTTGTCGACCAGTTCGGGATAGATCCTCCCCATCGCCGAGCCGACGACCGCGAACAGCTCGCTCATCACCGGCTCGTGGGCGCCGAGCAGCCGGGCGTTGCGGATCGCCCGGCGCAGCATGCGGCGCAGCACGTAGCCGCGCCCCTCGTTGGAGGGGACGACGCCGTCGGAGATCAGCATCGCGGCGGTGCGGGTGTGGTCGGCGATCACTCGCAACCGCACGTCGTCGGCGGGGTCCGCGCCGTAGCGCCGCCCGGTCAGCCGGCCGGCAGCGTCGAGCACCGGCCGGGAGATGTCGATCTCGTAGAGGTTGTCGACACCCTGGAGGATGGTCGCCATCCGCTCCAGGCCCATCCCGGTGTCGATGTTGCGGGCCGGCAGCTCACGCTCGATCGGATAGTCGTACCCGGCGCCCTCGCCCCGCTCGTACTGCATGAAGACGAGGTTCCAGACCTCGAGGTAGCGCTCCTCGTCCGCGATCGGACCGCCCTCGCGGCCGTAGGCGGAGCCGCGGTCGAAGTAGATCTCGCTGCACGGCCCGCACGGCCCGGGCACGCCCATCGACCAGAAGTTGTCCTCCTTGCCGCGGCGCTGGATACGCTCGGCGGGCAGCAGCTCGCGCCAGATCCCCTCGGCCTCGTCGTCGTCGAGGTAGACCGTCGCCCACAGGTCGTCGGCCTTGAAGCCGAACCCTTCGGTGAGCAGCTCGAAGGCGAACGGGATCGCCTCGGCCTTGAAATAGTCGCCGAACGAGAAGTTGCCGCACATCTGGAAGAAGGAAGCGTGCCGCGCGGTGTGCCCGACATTCTCGATGTCGACCGTCCGCACGCATTTCTGCACGCTGGTCGCCCGCGGCCACGGCGCCGGGAGATCCCCGAGAAAATAGGGCTTGAACGGCACCATGCCGGCGTTGACCAGCAGCAACGTCGGATCCTGGGCGACCAGTGAGGCGCTCGGGACGACGGTGTGCCCGCGCCGGGCGAAGTGGTTGAGAAAGCGGCTACGGATCTCGGCCGTGTCCATCGGGTTCACGTCGTCCAGACTCGTGGGAAGAGGTTCGACATCCCGGGGTGGCGCGCTGTGGTCGGGCGCGCCTTCCGGGCTGCGGTGAGGGCAGGTGCCCCCGGCCCGCGGGCGAGGGAGTCCTCAGGGCCGCCGGGCGCCGGGGACGAGCCGCATCGTGCGTTCGGCGTCGTCGAGGTCAGCGGGGTAGCGCGGCGCGCCGGAGCCGGCGGCCTGCGCTGCGGCGTCCCGGGGCGAGGCAGCCCCGACCTCATCGCCCCGGTCCGCTTCGTCGCCCCGATCCGCTTCGTCGCCCCGATCTGCTTCGTCCGGATCACCGTCGAGGCCGAGCGCGACACGGATCTCCTCCTCCCGCTCGGCCGCGGCCTCGCGCACGTCCGCGAGGAACTCCTGTACCGACTGTACGAGAGAGCCGGCCAGGCTCGTCGGCGTCAGGGAGGCGGCGGCCTTCGCCACCTGGCGCACCACCACGACGCCGGCCGCCGCCCCGAAAGCGAGATAGAAGATCCTCGACATCTACCGGCCTCCCCTACGCCCGCCCGCCGCGCCGGCGGCCGTGGGCACCGACGGAGTCTTCTCGCCCGCGGGCTGCGGGCCGCCGCGCCCGGCCGACCGGCGCGCCGCCTTCTCGGCCTTCATCTGGGCCGTCACCCGGGACTCGACCTCCGAGCGGGTCCGCTTGGCCGCCGCCTTGCGCACGCCGTAGCTGAACGCCGCGACACGCACCATCGGGCCGCCGAGCGTCGCCGCGAACAACGATGTCAGCGAGGAGACGTTGGTCGTGATCGACTGCACGTTCGCCGTAATCGCATCGACCCGGTCGAGTTCTTTGTTGACGTGCGAGAGTGCCAGATTGACCTCGTCGACCGTCGCGCCGGCCTGCCGGACCCGGGCGGTTCCCTCGTCGAGGGCGAGACCGGTCTGGCGTACCCGGGCCGCGGCCTCATCGAAGATCTTGCCGAGCTTGAGCAGGACGTAACAGCCGAAGAGGACGAGCACCGCGAACGCGCCCGACGCGATCAGGCCCGCGACCGCACCACCGGACATATGTGCTCCTGCCTCCATCGTCGTTGGGCCGGTCCCACCCACCCGATTCGATCCGCCGTGCCGCGGGCGCCACCCAGCCGACGCTCCTGGAGTGACCTTACCGAGACGGCTACCGGGGCCACGGGTAGCCCCCACGAGAGAAGTCAGGACGGCGAGGAGAACGGTGGGGAGGGCGGCGAAGAGGGCGGTGGGGACGAGCCCGGGGACGGCGGTGGGTCACCGCGTACGACGCCACGCAGCTCACGGACCCGATCGGCCGCGCGGCGCTCGAAGCCGTTACCGCTCGGCTGGTAGTAGTAGGTCGAGGTCAGCCCGTCCGGCGGGTACTGCTGACGCACGACGTTGCCGGGGGCGTCGTGCGGGTACCGGTAGCCCGCGCCGTGGCCGGCCCGCTGCGCGCCGCGGTAGTGGGCGTCGCGCAGATGCGCGGGCACCGGCCCGGCCCGCCCGGCACGAACATCCGAGGTGGCGGCGTCGATCGCCCGGATCACCGCGTTCGACTTGGGCGCCAGCGCCAGGTGGATGACCGCCTGCGCGAGCGCCAGGCGGGCCTCGGGCAGGCCGACGAACTCCAGCGCCTGGCTGGCCGCGACCGCGACACCGAGCGCGCCCGGATCGGCCATGCCGATGTCCTCACTGGCAAGGATGATCATCCTTCGAGCGACGAACCGGGGATCCTCGCCGGCCTCCAGCATCCGCGCGAGGTAGTGGAGGGCCGCGTCGACGTCGCCGCCCCGCATCGACTTGATGAAGGCACTGATCACGTCGTAGTGCTGGTCCCCGGACCGGTCGTAGCGCACTGCGGCCCGGTTGACGGCCCGCTCCAGCAGGTCGAGATCGAGCCGTGGCCGCGGGTCGACAAGCGCCTCGGTGTCTGCCCCCGCCCCGGCATCGGCACCCGC
>NZ_CDXDOR010000269.1:0-3360 GCF_978021225.1 Frankia sp. CeTa3Moorea
GGGTCGGTGACATCCCACAGCCGCACCGTGCTGTCCTTGCCGCCGCTGGCCAGGGTACGTGAGTCTGGGGCGAAAGCCGCTGTGTAGACGCCGCCGGTATGGCCGGTCAGTGGCGGGCCGAGCGGGCGGGGGTTGGACCGGTCGGTCACATTCCACAGCCATATCGTGCCGTCGGCGCTGCTGCTGGCCAGGATTCGCTTATCCGACGAGAAGGCCACCGCCCACACCCAGTCGGTGTGGGCGGTTAGGGGCGGGCCGAGCGGGCGGGGGTTGGACCGGTCGGTGACATCCCACAGCCGTATCGTTCGGTCCTTGCTGCCGCTGGCCAGGGTGCGGCCATCCGGAGAGAACGCCACCGGCATCACCGTGTCGGTGTGGCCGGTTAGGGGCTGGCCGAGCGGGCGGGGGGCGGTCGGGTCGGTGACATCCCACAGCCGTATCGTTCGGTCCTTGCTGCCGCTGGCCAGGGTGCGGCCATCCGGAGAGAACGCCACCTTGCCCACCTCGTCGGTATGGCCGGTCAGCGGCCCGCCGAGCGGGCGGGGGGCGGTCGGGTCGGTGACATCCCACAGCCGTATCGTTCGCTCCTCGCTGCCGCTGGCCAGGGTGCGGCCGTCGGGGGAGAACGCCACCGAGCGCACCCAACCGGTGTGGGCAGCCAGGGGTTGGCCTAGTGGGCGGGCACTGGGCTTGCGCGGATTCCCGCTGCGAGCCATGCTGGTGATGAGGACGGTACCGGCGACGGTGAGAAGAAGCAGCACTACGAGGGCGGCGGCGCGGCGGTGACGCGGCCGCGCGGCCGGCCGGGGACGGGACCGGGGGTGACGCCCGCGGCTGGTGATGCTCCCGCTGGCTGCCCGGTCCGGCGGAGTGCTGCCCGCCGGACGCGGAGATGATACGCCGTCGGCGGCGGGCGGTGGCAGCTGCCGGGTAGACGCGGCTGGGTGTTCGGCGGCGGCGCGGACCTCGCCGTCGAGCTGTAGCGACATCCCCGACGAGGCGATCCACCCCGGGCCGTACGCGCTGGCGGCTGCCTGGGCGAGATCAACCGCGAACGCGTGCGCGGACGGCGGCCGGTCCGCCGGGACCTCGGCCAGCGCGCCCAGGACCACCTCTGCCACCGGCGCAGGCACCCCGGCGGGCGGCCGGATACCGCGGTCGAGGTGGTGTCGCCACGGCGCCTGTGCGGGCGGATCGAACGGCGCGGTACCGGCCAGCAGCAGATACAGCATCACCCCGAGCGCGTACAGATCTGTGGCCGGCCCCAGCCGGCTCCCCGCGATCTGCTCGGGAGCCATGAACAGCGGTGTCCCGATCACCGTGTTCGCGGTGGCCGCCACCCCACCCACCAGTTTCGCGATTCCGAAATCGGCTACCTTCAACAAACCAGTGGTGTCGAATAGTACATTGTCAGGTTTGATGTCACGATGCAGCACACTCCGGGAATGCGCACACGACAGGGCCCCAGCCACCGCCAGACCGACCGCACAGGCCCCCTGCTGGCTCATGCCCGCCTGGCGGCGGGTCAGGGTCCCGCCGGCCAGCATCTCCATGACGATCAGACGCAGCTCGTCGGCCTCGACGTAGTCGTACACCCGAACGATGTGCGGATGATCCAGGCCCGCGAGGATCCGCGCCTCGGCGGCGAACCCGGCCGCCAGCCTGGCCTGTCCCCCTGCGGCCAGCACCTTGATCGCAACATCACGCTGCAGGCCGCGATGCCAGCCGGCCAGCACCAACCCGAACGCGCCAGCACCGATCTGGTCACCCATCTCGTAGCCAGGAAGCGCCGCTGCCACCCGTGCCCGATCAACAATCATGATGCGGGCCTGACCCTACGCCGAGGTTCACCGACGATCGCCGCGAATAAAACCATTTTGCCCTGCACGATGCATGATCCTAGCGACCGCTCGCCGCACCCCGACAGCAGTGCGGCATGCTATCGAAGATCGGTGCTGGACGAGTCGACGATGTCCACGGACGGAGCGCACCAATCTTGTAATCGAGTGATCGGCGCGATCACTGTCCTTGCCTGAGGCAGATCCATGCCCCCCGACCTGCGGTTTCTCCGTTGCAAAGATCGAAAACCTGGACTTGAAGATCGCATATGGGCTCATTCTGGGCTCATCCTGCAGATCTGTGTCGATCACTGGCCTGCTCGGTCCGTTGACCATCGGAGCCGCTTGAGCCGTCCGGGTGGGCCTGTGGCATGTCGGAGTCGTCGGCGAATGGGCATGGGGACCGGTGTGCAGTCTCCCGTCCGCCGGTCTCGGTGCCTGCGTTGGCCCGTGCAGGGCCAAGTGGACGGCGCCGGGAACGGTCTGGTCACCACACATGACCGTCCGGCGCGCGCCAGCTTTCGCGCCGCCGCTGGCTGATTCCATTACACGTACTGCGTCCGGCGCTCCGCGAAGTGTCCGGCATGTGGAGTGCGCCACACGGCGAATGTCACGCGTGTTGAGTCGACTACTACTCTCCGTGCGAATTCTTGGCAGAAGTGGGCCGAGGAGGATCCTCGTGCCCACCTGTGGGGCTCCAGAACCCCGATTCGAGCGGTGACCTGCGCGTTTACCTGCCGGACAGGGCCTACATCGGGCAGGCTGGATGGTCATGGTGTGGTCGCTGCTCTACGCCCTGACGCGCAACGCTCTCGGGCTGATGCTGCTCCGGGTCCGTGGGGACACCGCGAAGGATGTCGAGCTCCTCGTCCTGCGGCATCAGGTGGCGGTGCTGCACCGGCAGGTGAACCGCCCGGCCCTGGAACCGGCGGATCGGGTGATCCTCGCAGCCCTGTCCCGGCTGCTACCCCGGGCCCGCTGGGGTTCGTTCTTCGTCACCCCGGCCACCGTGCTGCGCTGGCACCGTGGACTCCTCGCACGAAAATGGACCTACCCGCGCAAGACGCCCGGACGGCCACCGGTCCGCCGGAAGATCCGCGAGCTGGTCCTGCGCCTCGCGCGGGAGAACCCGACCTGGGGCCACCGCAGGATCCAGGGAGAACTGATCGGGTTGGGCTACCCGGTCGGGGTCGCCACCGTCTGGCGGATCCTGCACCGCGCCGGCGTCGACCCCGCGCCCCGCCGAGCCGACGCCTCTTGGCGTACGTTCCTGTCCGCGCAGGCATCCGGCCTGCTGGCCTGCGATTTCTTCACGGTGGACACCGTGTTCCTGCAGCGGATCTACGTGTTCTTCGTCGTCGAACACGCCACCCGCCACGTCCATGTTCTCGGGGTCACGAAGCATCCGACCTCGGCGTGGGTCACACAACGGGCACGAAACCTGCTGATGGATCTCGACGAGCGTTGCCACCGGTTCCGGTTCCTCCTCCGTGACCGCGACATGAAGTTCACGGCTTCCTTC
>NZ_CDXDOR010000270.1:0-3306 GCF_978021225.1 Frankia sp. CeTa3Moorea
CCCCAAACCGGACACCCACCTCAGTTCCACCCCGCGCCCACTCCGACCCGCGCCAAATCCACCAGCTCCGCACCACACGCCTACACTGACCGGAACAGTCACTGACCGGAACAGCGCGGCATCGCGACTCCACCCACCAGGCGACCAAAGACCAACACCAGGAGGGTGAAAATGGCCATTCCGCGGCGCCAGGCAATCAGGATCGGCGCTTATCTCCTCAAGCAGAAACTCGCCAGGCGGGACAAGTTCCCGATCACCCTCGAACTCGAACCCCTGTTCGCATGTAACCTCGCCTGCGAGGGCTGCGGCAAGATCCAACATCCCGCGGACGTGCTGAAACAGCGCATGCCCGTCGAGCAGGCGCTCGCCGCCGTCGACGAGTGCGGCGCCCCCGTGGTGTGCCTGGCAGGCGGCGAACCGCTGATGCACCCGCAGATCGAAGACATCGTGGCAGGCCTGGTGAAACGTAAGAAGTTCATCTACCTGTGCACGAACGCCCTCCTGATCCCACGCAAGATCGACAAGCTGCGCCCGTCACCATACCTGTCCTTCGCGGTACACATCGATGGCCTCGAGGAACGCCACGACAAGTCCGTGGCCAAGCCGGGCGTGTTCGCCCAGGCCGTGGACAACATCAAAGAGGCGCAGCGCCGCGGCTTCCGCGTCACCACGAACACCACGTTCTTCAACACCGACACCCCCCAGACCGTGATCGAGGTGTTGGACTTCCTCAACAACGACCTCAACGTCGACGGGATGATGCTCTCCCCCGCCTACGCCTACGAGAAAGCCCCCGACCAGGACAGCTTCCTCGGGGTCAAGGAAACCCAGGAACTGTTCCGCAAGGCGTTCGCCGACGGCCGCCGCAAGAACTGGCGGATCAACCACTCCCCCCTGTTCCTGGACTTCCTCGAAGGAAAGATCGACTTCCCGTGCACGGCCTGGGGAATTCCGTCCTACTCCCTGTACGGCTGGCAGAAGCCGTGCTATCTGATGGGCGACGGCTACGCCAGGACCTACCAGGAACTCCTTGACACCACCGACTGGGAGGCCTACGGACGAGGGCGCGACCCGCGCTGCGCGAACTGCATGGCACACTGCGGCTACGAACCGACCGCCCTCGCGGCGACCCTGTCCTCCCTGCGGGAATCCATCCGCGCGGCCCGCTGAGACCGGCCCCGGGACCACCGGCCAGCCCCCGGATCACCGGCCAGCCCCGGGAAACGACCTCGGTGCCGGCGTCCACGCCCTCCGGCCGGAGGGCGACGGCCGCCGGCACCGAGGTCCTCCACCAGACACCCCGGCTCGGATACGCCGGGAAGAGCGGCATAACAGGAAGGGCGGCATAAGCGGGATCTGACCCGAAACCGCGTTATGACCCAGTTATGACCACTTGCACCCCGAAGCTCACCCACCGTCCCCTCGCCGGTCCGGCGTCGTGGGCCGCGGCGGCGCCCGTCTCGCCATCGTAGGGCTCGCGGGTCTTTGTAGGGTTCCCACAACACCTGGCCGCCGACATCGGTAGCGGCGGAGCTGTCCAGACCGCGCCCCGAGCTGGGAAGGTGACCCGGAGCGAGGAGCGGAACCGCCTTTCTGGCGTTCCGCCCTCATCGTGACGGGAAGGGGTAATTAGTGGTTTACGACAAGATCGTGGTGACGGGTCTCGGTGCGGTGACTCCACTCGGCGGCAACCTCGCCGCCACCTGGGACGGGCTGGTCGCGGGTGCCTCGGGTGTCGCGGTGATCGAAGACGAATGGGCGCGGGAGCTGCCGGTCCGACTCGCCGCCCGGCTGCCCGTCGACCCCGCGGCAACGCTGCCGCGCAAGGACAGCCGCAAGCTCGACCGCGGTGAACAGATGGCGATCGTCACCGCCCGGCAGGCATGGGCGGACGCGGGATCTCCCGAGGTCGCTCCCGAACGGCTCGCGGTCGTCATCGGCACCGGTTACGGCGGGGTGCAGTCCACCCTGGGCCAGCACCGTATCCTGGAGCAGGCCGGTGCGCGCCGGATGTCCCCTCACACGGTGATCATGCTGATGCCCAACGGCCCAGCGGCGTGGGTGAGCATCGACCTCGGTGCAAAGGCCGGCGCCCGTACCCCGGTCAGCGCCTGCGCGTCCGGCGCCGAGGCGATCGCCACCGGTATGGAGATGATCCAACACGGGCTGGCCGACGTCGTGGTCGCCGGCGGCGTCGAGGCGCCGGTCGACACGCTGCCGCTGGCAGCGTTCGCGCAGATGAAGGCCCTGTCGACCCGGCACGACGACCCGGCAGCCGCCTCCCGGCCCTTCGACGCCGACCGTGACGGTTTCGTGCTCGGCGAGGGCGCCGGCCTGCTGGTCCTGGAACGGGCCGGGTTCGCCGCCGCCCGCGGCGCCCGCGTGTACGCCGTCGCCGCCGGCGCGGCCACCAACTCCGACGCCCTCGACATCGTCACCGCCGACCCCGCCGGGCAGCGCAGGGCCATCGAGGCCGCACTGTCCGGCGCCGGCCTCACCCCCACCGATATCGGCCTCGTACACGCCCACGCCACCTCTACCCCCGTCGGCGACCCCCTGGAGGCCGAGGCGATCACTCAGACGATCGGCACCCATCCGGCGGTCACG
This sequence comes from Frankia sp. CeTa3Moorea, assembly GCF_978021225.1. Lineage (NCBI taxonomy): Bacteria > Bacillati > Actinomycetota > Actinomycetes > Frankiales > Frankiaceae > Frankia > Frankia sp. CeTa3Moorea. The sequence goes on from NZ_CDXDOR010000270.1 coordinate 2,608, forward strand.
GCCACCAAGTCGATGACCGGGCACATGCTCGGCGCCGCCGGCGCGGTGGGCGCCATCGCCACGGTGCTCAGCATCCGCGACGGCGTCATACCCCCGGTACGCAACCTTGACCGGCTCGACCCGGCGATCAAACTCGACGTCGTGTCCGGACAGGCCCGCCACGAGACCGTCCGCGCCGCCGTGGCCAACGCCTTCGGCTTCGGTGGGCACAATGTCTCCCTGGCGTTCACCGCCCCCTGAACCGGCCGCGCCGGCCACGCCTGGCTGGACTCGAACGCGCTCCGGCCCCCGTCGTGTTTCCGCCCGCCCAGAGGCCTCACTTCCCATTACCGACCATTACCGACCATTTCTTCCAGCAAGGGAACGGCGAAGACACCTTGCCGTCCTTCATGATCTAGAGCGGGGTTGAGAAGGTCACCCAGATGCGGCTGTGATCCGAAGGTGTCAGCCGTCGATGGTTGAGGCTAGGAGAACCCGTAATGATCTTATCGGGCGTGGGCGAGGAGGAGGGTGACGTCGTCGTCGTAGCCGTCGTTGCGGTTGAGGAGGGTCAGTAGCCGGTCCGCGGTGGTGGACAGGTCGGCTGTTTCGGTGAGGATGCGCAGCAGGCGTCGGCAGCCCTCGCCGATGTCGACGGTGGGGGATTCGACGAGGCCGTCGGTGTAGAGGGCGAGGGTGGAGCCGGGGGGGAAGCGGTGG
>NZ_CDXDOR010000271.1:0-3266 GCF_978021225.1 Frankia sp. CeTa3Moorea
TTCGCGCAATGCCTACATGGGTGGACCTAACGTGTCACCAGAAGAACCGCCTGATCTTGGTTCAGGGTCCCGAGATCACTGTCCGACCGGTCTCCACGAGGCTCCTGGCCAGGGGCGATGCCCCGTGAGCACCCAGCCGACCACCCCGCCGATTGAATCGAACACATGTTCCGTAGACCTGGCGGGTCCGAACGACACCGCCCGCATGGTGACCATGATCGTCGGAACCGTCGTCGGGCTCACTTTCCTCTTGGGGCTCGGCAATGTCGCCGCACTCGGCATCCGCCTCGGGGTCCCGACCTACGTCGCCATCCTCGTTGCACCCGCAGTCGATCTCTCCGTCGTCGGACTCCTCCTCGGCGCACGCCACCTCACCCTGCACGACGGACCCGCCGACGTCATCCGCGCCGCACGACGCCTACTGATCTTCGCAAGCACCGTCACGCTGGCCTTGAACATCACCGAGCCCCTCATCACCGGCCATTACGGCAAAGCAGCCTTCGACGCCGTCGGCCCCCTCCTGCTTATCGGATGGGCAGAAGTCGGCCCCGGTCTCCTCCAAGCCATCCAGACCACCGTCCCGTCCCGGAGCTTTTTCCCAGCAGCAAAGAAGGCCGACCGGCCACAGGATTCAGTAACGCCACCCACGATCGCGCGAAGCCGGCAGAAACCAGCAGGCGCCACATCACGTCAGACCGAGCGGGACGCACGCCAGCAGGACCTACTCCACCGCGCACGCGCCGAAGACGTCCTCCACTGGCAACACCACCACCGCCCCATCTCCGCCGAAACCCTCCGCAAGCGACTCAACGTCGGCACGGGCACCGCACGCAACCTGGTCGCTCACCTACGCCGAGACACCGGAGCCGCCGTCGATGACCGGTCACCACAGTCACCGACGTCGTGACGGTGAAGGCGACGCGGCGCGACATCCCAGCCGGGTGACCAGACGCATTCGAACATCCACATGAGCCGTGCAACGGGACGGGCACGGGCACGGGCACGGGCACGGTGCGATGGTCCGAGTGGCTGCGACACGGCCCGCCAGGCCGGCCAACCCAGATGATCTTCATCGTAAGATCGACCTCAGGAGGCCCCGTTCTGGCGCGCGAGGGAGCGTTGCGCGTACTGTACCACAGCCTGAAGCAGCATCAACACGGGTCACACCCGTGAATGGACACGCGGCACAAGGCTAGTCCGGCCTCCACCGCTTTGCGGTGGAGGCCGGCTGCCTTCCTGTCCCGTGCACCACCTGCGACGCTCCGACGCACCGCATGGGCGACCGGTCCGACGCGCCCGGATGGGGTGCCGAACGACCTGCGCGTACTGGCGACATGACCGTCGATGTTCGGTTTCTCCACCCCCGGCCGCGTAGGCCGCGGATCCGCGGGTTGCGGTAGACCCACCGGACAGCGAGGCCGATCACCTCCGGCAGAAGGCGGGACCCCGCGAACCCCGACGCCGGGACCGGTGGGCAGGCGCGACGTCGACGCGTCGCTCGATCATGACCGATCAGCAGCCGCGGGACAGCGGGTTCCACCGCCGCAACAATGCCCCGCCCTCTACCCGCGGATCATCCTGCCTGTACCTCTCGGGTGACTTCCTGCCTGTCCTCCGCACGTTCGTCTGGTGTGCTAGATCCGTAGTCTCTTGATCGGATGGCGTCGTAGCCGCTGGTTCGGGGAGTGTTCAGCCTGGCACGTTCTGGATCCGTGCAGGCCACAGCGGTACTCGACTACGGGCCCCCGAGCAGCGACAAACAGCTCGGCGTGCTGCCCGTTGTCCGTGACGTGCTCGCCCGCCTCGACCTGGTCGACACGATCGACCGGCTCTGCCCGATCCGCCGCGACGCCGGACTGACGCACGGCCAAGTCATTGGCGCGTTGATCGCCAACCGGGTCACCGAGCCGGCCGCGCTGGTCCGCGTCGAGGACTGGGCCGCGCAGTGGGCCGTCGAGGAGATGCTCGGCACCCCCGCCCACCTGCTCAACGATGACCGGATCGGCCGCGCCCTCGAGGCCCTCGCCGAGGCGGACGAGGCCGTCGTCGGCTCGATCGGCGCTACCGCGATCCGTGAGTTCGGGATTGACGTCTCGCAACTGCACTGGGACATGACGTCCATTTCGCTCTACGGCCTCTATGACCATCCCGAGGCCGGCGGCGACTACGCGACCCCGTCCTTCGGGCACCCGAAGGACGGCCGCACCGACCTGCGTCAGGTCCAGGCCGGCCTGGCCGTGACCGCCGACGGTGGCATCCCCGTGCTCGCCCGCGCCTACGACGGCGGCGCCGCGGAGATCAGCCAGGTCGACGAGGCGATGCGCGCGCTGCGCGACCTCGCCGGGCCGCGCCGGTTCCTGCTCGTCGGCGACCGCAAGCTCGTCTCCTACCGCAACCTGGCCGCGATCGACCAGGCGGGCGTGCGGTTCGTCGCCCCGGCCCCGCGCTCGATCGTGGGGCCGGCGGTGCTCGCCGCCCAGGACGTCGCGACCGCGGCGATCGTGGACTACACCCCGGCCCGCGAGGCCGACCTGTTCGCCCACCAGCGCGACCTGCACCGGGTCCGCGAGGGCACCGTCACGCTCAACGGCCCGACCGCCGCCGACCCGCCGGCCACGTTCCGGGCCGTGTTCGCCCACTCTGTCCGCCGGGCCCAGGCGTCGCGTGCCGCCCGCGAAGCCGCGATCGAGAAGGCCCGGACCGACCTGGCCCAGGTCCACCGCAACCTCGGCAGCCGCTACTACCGCGACCAGGACGCGGTCGCCGCCCGCGTCGCAAAGATCACCGCCGAGCGGAAGGTCGGTCGCTGGCTGCGCGTCCACACCGACACCGACCCGGACACCGCAAAGCCGCTGCTGGTCTGGCACTTCGACGCCGACACCCTCGCGGTCGACGAGGCCGCCGACGGCTGGTTCGCGTTGCTGACGAACCTCACCATCGACGAGGCCGACGCCGGCGAGGTCCTGGTGAAGTACAAGGGGCAGGAAGCCGTCGAGCGCCGCTACTCGGCGCTCAAGGGCCCCCTCGGAGTAGCGCCCGTCTTCCTGCAGAACCCGAAACGGATCCACGGCCTGCTACACCTGCTGTGCCTGTCGCTGCTGGTCTGGGCGCTCATCGAGCGAGAAGCCCGCCGCGCCGCCGGCCCCGGCCGCAAGGTCGACGGCCTCTACACCCGCCGCCCGGCCGTGCCGACCACCCTGCTGATCGTGCGCGCCCTCGCCCCGATGCGCCTCGTGCCCGCCCGCGACGGCCAGCCCGGCTACATC
>NZ_CDXDOR010000272.1:0-3265 GCF_978021225.1 Frankia sp. CeTa3Moorea
AGGCGGGGCGGTGGGTGGTTCGGGGCGCAGGGTGTAGTTCCAGTCGCCATGCCAGTCGTGGCGGTCGATCGGCAGTGCGGCCATCCGCTCGTCGCTGATTTTGATTCCGTCGGGGTAGGTGCCGGGGTCGAGGGTGGCGGTCACGGTCAGCCCGGTGCGGGTCGTGGTCGCGGCGATGGTGTTGACGATGACCTCGTGGCTGGTCAGCGGTCTGCCGCGCCAGTTCATCGTGATGTGCGAGAACAGCCGGTGTTCGATTTTGTTCCATTTCGAGGTTCCGGGCGGGAAGTGGCAGACGGTGATCGCGAGCCCGCTCTGCAGCGCGAATGCGGCGAGTTCGGATTTCCATGCACGGGTGCGGTAGCCGTTGGAGCCGCCGGCGTCCGCGGTGATCAGCAGTCGGTGGGCGTTCGGGTAGGTGGCCTGGCCGGTGGTGGTCCACCAGCGGCGGATCGACTCGACGGCGAACGCCGCGGTGTCGTGGTCGGTGCCCACGTTCACCCAGCCGGCGTTGGCCGTCAGGTCGTAGATCCCGTAAGGGATGGCCTTGCCGAGCGCGGTGTCGGGGAAGTCGTGGGTGGACACCTGGGCCGGCTCGCCTTCGGGGCGCCACTCGCGGCCGCCGTTGCGGAATGTTCCGACGTTCTCCTTCTTCTTGGTGTCCACGCTGATCACCGGGTCGCCGCTGGCATGGTGAGCGCCGGCCTGCTCGGCGATGTACCGGAACTGGCCGTCGCGGTCCGGGTGGCGCTGGCCTTCGAGCGTCTTGGCGTTGCCCTGCAGGCTGAACTTCTCGGCGCGCAGCAGGTCGGCGACGGTGTCAGGGCCGACCCGGTGGCCCTGGCGGGTCAACTCGGTGGCCAGCGCCCGGGTCGACTTCGTCGTCCACCGCAGCGGCGACATCGGGTCGCCTCGCTCGTCGGGCTCGACCAGGGCCAACAGCGCGGGGCGTAGTCCCAGGTCGAGATCGGCGGCGCGTCTACGCCCGCCGCCGGGCCGCCGCGCCCGCCCCAGCGGCTCGCCACCGACGTCCAGCTCGTCGACGCCTGCCGACACGGTGGCCTCCCGCACACCCGCGGCAGCGGCCACCAGCCGGATCCCGCCGTGTCCAAGCGCCCGCGCCTCCGCGGCCATCAGCAGCCGCCGCTGCCGCTCGTCGAGATGCGGAAAGATCGTCTCGAACTTCGCCGCCAGCAGTTCCCGGGTGACCGCAAACCCGCCCATACCAGAGGATCATGCCGCATCCTCGGAACCTACGGGTTATTTTCCGGCAAGCCCTTATTGTGGTGCGTTAGGTCCACCCCCTATGAACTGGTCGTTTACAACGGCCAGGCAGCATTGAGATCGATAGCTGGTCGATGTGATGCTACGTTGAAGCCGTTGCGTCGGCAACCAGAATCGGCGGCGCTTATGCTGGTTGCGGAGCGTGACTTTCGAGCAAATGGTGATCTCGGGGGAAGTGGTTGCCGCTCGCCGGTGCGGCGATGATCCGTACCCGGTTTTTCAGCAACAGAGTTCTGCGTGTGGAAGCTGCTCTATGGTTCGCGCCGAAGGCCCGAGCAGGCGCGACACATGCCGGAGATTTCGACTGTGTGGGTCACGTGGGTGAACCCTTCGGCTGCCGCGACGCGAGCCGCCCAGGCCTCGACGTCGGGGCTGCTGATCTCGACGGCCAGCCCGCAGGTCCGGCAGACGAGGTGGTGGTGGTGTTCCTCGCTCACGCATCGCCGATACAGTGTTTCGCCGTCGGGGTGCCTCAGTAGGTCGACCTCGCCCCGGTCGGCGAGTACCTGGAGGTGCCGGTAGACGGTCGTGAGGCCGGTCGAGTCGCCTGTCGCTCGCAGCATCGCGTGTAGTTCCTGCGCAGTGGTGAACGTCTCGATGGCGCCGAGGGCCGCCGAGATGGCGGCCCCCTGCCTCGTGGACCGCGAAGTCGTACCGACGCGGCGGACGACGTTCCCGGCTCGGGAGGAATCCGCTCTGGTCATGTGATCGGCCTCCTCCTGGTCGGCGTTGGGCTCGTTCCCGGCGCTCGCGCTGGTCGCAGCCCGGCAATACGCGACACTCGATTCTGCCATCACTGGCCCGGATCAGACATGGACCATCGCGCGGCGTACCGTTCGATGATCTGTGCGGGTTTGGCCAGGGTGTCGGTGGTGACGAGGGCCAGGTTGTAGGTGCCGGTGCGGTCGGGGTTGTCGCGGATGAGGATCACGGTGACCGGGCGGGTGCCGAATACCCCGTACCACAGGCAGCGGAGCGCGGCGGCGTGGGTGACGGTGGTGCGGCCGTAGCGGGTGACGGTGACCGGGGTGAACGCGGTGCCGGCGGCGAGTTGGGCGAGGCTGCCGAGCCGGTCGCCTTTCGTTCGTGGCCGGCCGCGTTTCCCGGTGCGGGGCGGGGCGGGCCGGTAGAGGGCGGCGTCCTTGCGTAGTCGGGTGGTCCAGGTCACCGGGGCGGGTAGGGTGCGTAGCTCGTCGCCGGTGTAGGCGGCGTCGGCGACGGTGTGGATCGTATGTCCGGGCAGTGCGGTGGCCAGTTTCTCGACCATGCGGGCGGCCAGCCACAGCCGGGAGGCCGATGTGGTGTCCTTGCGGACCAGCCGGGCCAGGATCGGCAGGCAGATCTGCCGGTCGAGGCAGGGTAGGGTGACGATGATTCCGGCGAGGACCCAGTTGTTGCCGTAGCCGATCTGGCGGGTGTCAACGGCCGAGCCGTCGTGGAACCAGCTCGCCGCCCAGACCTTCTTCCCCCTGCGGTGGAACAGCGTGTCGTCGACCGCCACGGTCACCGGTGCCCCGGCGGGGATCAGGAGGCGCACCGCCAGCCGGGCCAGGGTCACCCCGAGCTCGTCGGCGGACCAGACCGCGGCGGAGAAGAACCGGTGCGCCCGGTCGTGCGGCCACACCCGCGACAGCCCGGCGCCGACGAGCATCCCGCACACCGTGCGCCGCCCGGTGGCCGCGAGCATCCCGGCCACCAGGGCGCGGAAAACCCGGAAGGTCGGCACGGTGAAACACGGTCGGAAATCAGCCAGGAGAACGGCCAGGGAAAACGGTACAGTGACATCCGGGAGCATCGGCGTCCACTCATTCGAGCTGGTTTAGGAAGCGTCGATGCTCCCGCCACCAGCCCGTCGGGCAGCCTGCTTCCTCTACCGGCACGCCGCAGCCGTGCCACACCCGAACGCAACTCGTCCCATCAATAGGTTAAATCAACTAGCCTCGCTAACCACCGCGAGACGATCAAGAAAACTGCGAAACTC
>NZ_CDXDOR010000273.1:0-3211 GCF_978021225.1 Frankia sp. CeTa3Moorea
TGCTGCTGGCGTGGGTGGTGTCGCGTCCGACGCGGATCCGCTGGTAGAGCTCCATGGCGAGGCGGAGCGTGAGGCGGCGTTCGTGGTGGCGGCGGATGGTGTCGCCGGCGACGCCGTAGTGCACGCCGGCTTGCTCGCGCCGGTCGGTGCGGGTGAATATCCGGCGTCGTCCTGGGGTGGCGGCGGGGTGGAGGTCTAGGAGTTCTTCCAACGCTCGTGCGGTGCGGCCGCCGAGGGCGGCCACGGCGACGATAAGCAGCCGGTGTGTGTCGATCGCACGATCATGCGGGCTGGCTCCGGGGCGGGACGGGCTGAGAATGTCGATCAGTGCCCGGCCGTGTTTGTCCGCGAGGAGATCGGACGGGTACGGCACGCCGGTCGCGTACAGCTTGTCGATCAGTGCGGCGAGGTGAGAGACAAGGTCGTCGTGCGAGTCGTCATCGATCATGGTTACGGTCATGGCTACCCCAGGGCAAGGACGTGTGCGGCGAGCATCGACACTGCCCGCATGCGCACCGTGACGGTAGCCCATCGTGCCCTATTTGTCGTCGTGTTGTTCCGGCGGTGCCGATGCTCGGGACGGGACGGTTGCCCTGCCGCACCCTGCGGCTATGACTGTATGTAGCTGATCGTGTGTGCTGCCGGGTCTGCGCCGGGGGGTGCCGGGTTGACGCCGGGTATGCCGGGTTGACGCCGGAGGGGCGCCGGATACTGCCGGGGGAATGTGCCATTCTCCGCCGGAATCGGGGTTTGTGCGGGGGGCAGAATTCTCGTTGCCGGCACGGTTCGGGTTGACCGGGCCGCGTCGGCACGAAGAATCCTTGTCCTGTTCCCGTGCCCGGAGGTTTCCTCGTCATGCGCCGTGTTTATCTTGCGGGTTCCCCGTGGGGGAGTTCCGTGCGCTGGTGCCTGTTCTTCGGTGGTCTGATCGTGCTGGTGGCGGGTATCGAGTACGCCGCGGGGTTCTTCGTGTCCCCGGGGGTGTTTCTGGTGGTGGCCGGGATGGTCGCGGCCGTGTTCTGGGTCGGCTCGCGGCTGGGGAGCTGACCGTGAACCGTCTTGCTTTCATGGTCGATCCTTCTCGCCCGGTTTCCTTGCCCGCGCCGTCCGGTTCCCTTGCCTATCAGGCCGCGTGGTGGCTGCTGGAAACCGCCCTGATCCTCGGGATCGTGTTTCCGGTCGCGCGGGAACGCCGCGCACCGGTCATTGTCTGGTGCGTGTTTCTGTGGGTCCTGCTGACGGTGGTGCGTTTCCTTCCGGTGCTGACCGGTCTGCGGTCCTTCTCGTGACCACCTCCTGTGAAAGGACACCTCGGCCATGCCGTTCCTGTTTCCCGAGGGTCCCGGCCTGCGTGATCTGGCGGGAGAGCCGGCCAGGGTTCCCGGGAATGTCAGCCGGTGACGGCCGTACGGCCGTTTCCGGCGGGAAGAAAGGTGTGTGATGGCACGGTACTATCTTGTCCGCCGGTCGCTGTTGGGAACGGTGGTGCGCTGGTTTTGCGGGTTCGCCGTGGTGACCGTGTGCGCGACGGTGGCGCAGTGGGCGGCGACGAACGCGTTGTTCCCGGTGGTGGCGGTGTTCGCTCTGGTGGTCCTTGTCTTCTGGGCTATCGGGCGGGGCCGGGAGTGAACCGGCGTCATGTGGCGGTGTTCTGCTCGGCGTTGGCCATCTGGTTCGCGGTTGGTGTCGCGGGGTGTTGATGCCGCCTTCCGAAACCGCGCCGCCGCGTCAGCGGCCGTTGACCGGTGCGCCGCGCGGACCCCCGTTTCAGGTCCGGCGATCGTCTCAGTGTCACGTCTTGTTCCCCTGCCCGTGGCGCGGGCAGGTCACCCATTCCTGTTTATCTGTGGAGGAATATTTATGCCTACCAGTTCTGAGCCGGACCCGTCGGCCGCCGAGTTCGGGCCGTTGACCCTGGACGATCTCGCTAACCGGGTCGAGAAGGCGCATACCGAGCATGTGGAGGGCTACACGGCCAGTACGGTGCTGCACCGCCTGTACCTCGCCGAGGCCTTCGAGAACGAGCGGCTTCGGGCCGCGTTGGATCTGGTTTTCTCGCGTCTTGGCACGTGGCATAGGCGGACACGGGAGGTGTGGCGGCAGGCGTACAACACGTGGGCTGTTCCGGCCGGGATGGATCCGGTACCCGCCCATCCCCACATGACCGACGCAGAGGCCACCGAGGCCACCGACGACGTTGACGACGTCGATGAGGCCGACGACGCCGGAAACGAGGATGTTCCGGCTGGCAGCGACGGGTCCGACCCGAACGACTAGCCCGCGCCCCGTACAGGAAAGGAAACCCTGTCCCATGGTGAGTATTTCGATCATTCTGTTGTTGTCGTTCGCGGTCGTGGTCCTCGTCCGGTCTTACCGGCTGAGTCTGGCGTCGGCGCTGCTGTGCATCGTCCTCGGGTTCTATCTGGCTTCCTCCGGGCTGGCCCCGACAATCCAGCAGATCGTCAACCAGGTGATTAACGTCGTGTCGACCATCGGCGTGTAGCGGAAAGGACAGCAGGATCTGATGATGACGTTCTTTTTCATCATGATACTGGTGGCGCTCGTGCTTACCGATGGAAGCCTGTTGGTGTTGCTGCTGGTCCGGCTCGCCGAGGAACAGCGCGACATCGGTGATGTCCGCCGCCTGCAGGAAACGCAACGCCGCCAGGAAACGCGGCGCCGCGAGGAAACGCGGCGCCGCGAGGAAACGCGGCGCCGCGAGGAAACGCGGCGCCGCGAGGAAGCGCAACGCCGTCTCGGCCGTATTCCGCCTGGCCGTTGAGTTCGCCCCGGGGCGCGGTTCCTGACCGCCACGACAGACACCGCGCCCCGGGTTCCCCACGCAGACAGGGAACTTCCATCATGTCCGATCGCAGTCCTCTGCCGCCCGGTGAACCCTCCGACCCGTCCGAGCATCCCTCCGACCCGTCCGAGCATCCCTCCGACCCGTCCGAGCATCCCTCCAACCCGTCCGAGCATCCCTCCAACCCGTCCGAGCATCCCTCCAACCCGTCCGAGCATCCCTCCAACCCGTCCGGCGATCCCTCCGGCCTGTCCGATCATTCCTTCGGCCCGTCCGTGGGGGCTCGCCTGCCTGGCTGGTCTGGCGGGTGGGTGCCGGATGTCGAGACGGCGCGCGCCGATCTGGCCCCCTACCAGCCGAGGGACCGCCGTCCGCTCCCCGCCCGGCCTGCGCCGGTGCCGGTGGGGG
>NZ_CDXDOR010000274.1:0-3149 GCF_978021225.1 Frankia sp. CeTa3Moorea
CCAACCACCCCCGACGGCTCCCCCAGGAAGCTCGCCGAAGGCGAGCTGACGGAAACCCCGAACGGCGCCCTACGCCAGGGGCCCCCGCATTGCGGCGAAGCCGCCAACCACCCCCGACGGCTCCCCCAGGAAGCTCGCCGAAGGCGAGCTGACGGAAACCCCGAACGGCGCCCTACGCCAGGGGCCCCCGCATTGCGGCGAAGCCGCCATGCGGGGCTAGGCCCACAGCTGCCCTTCCAGGGCGGCCTCGGCTTCTTCGAGGGTGCCGGCGTAGGCGCCAGTGGACAGATACTTCCAGCCACCGTCACAGACGATCAGGACTATATCGGCCGACTTGCCCTCCTTTACCACCCGCTCGGCCTGCGCGAGCGCCGCGTGCAGGATGGCCCCGGTGGAGATCCCGGCGAAAATGCCCTCCTCTTGCACCAGCTCGCGGGTACGACGCAGCGCTTCCCGCGGACCGACCGAGTATCGCGAGGTGAGCACCGACGGGTCGTACAGTTCGGGAACGAACCCCTCGTCGATGTTGCGCAGCCCGTACACCAGCTCGCCGTAGCGCGGTTCGGCCGCGACGATCGAGATGTCCGGCACCCGTTCCTTGAGGTAACGGCCGGTCCCCATGAGGGTTCCGGTCGTGCCGAGGCCCGCCACGAAGTGCGTGATCTCGGGCAGGTCCTCGAGAATCTCCGGCCCGGTCGTCTCATAGTGCGCCTGGGCGTTCGCCGGATTGCCATACTGGTAGAGCATCACCCAGTCGGGGTTCTCGGCGGCCAGCCGCTTCGCGACGGCGACCGCCTCGTTCGATCCGCCGGCTGCGGGCGAGAACCTGATCTCGGCGCCCCACATCTGCAGGAGCTGACGGCGCTCGATCGAGGTGTTCTCCGGCATCACACAGATCAGCCGGTAGCCCCGCTGACGACAGGCCATGGCCAGCGAGATCCCGGTATTACCGGACGTCGGTTCGAGCACGGTCGCGCCCGGAGTGAGCAGACCGCGCTTCTCGCCGTCGGCGATCATCCACAGCGCCGCCCGATCCTTGATCGAACCGGTCGGGTTGTCCTGTTCCAGCTTCGCCCACAGCCGGGCATCCGGCGACGGCGACAGTCGCGGAAGCCCGACCAGCGGGGTCCGGCCGACGGAGTCGGCCAGGGAGGAGAAACGCATGAGTCGGGACCCGTCGCTCGCGTCAGTGCTGCCCGGGCGACATGCCAGGCGACACCACGGCCGGCGCCTCACTGCCCGGAACTTCGGCGCTGCCCGGAAACTCCCCGGCGTCGACGGAGCCGCCGGCGACGGCAGGAAGAATGGTGACCTCGTCGCCGTCGCTGAGCTTGGCGTCGAGACCCCCGAGGAAACGAACGTCCTCGTCGTTGACGTAGATGTTGACAAAGCGGTGCAGCTCGGAACCGTTGTCACCGGTCACCAGCCGGCCCCGCAGCCCGGCATACTGGGAATCGAGATCGAGGAAGAGCGCGGCGACCGTGTCGCCCGTGCCTTCGACCAGCTTCGAACCTCCCGTGTAGGTACGCAGGATCGTCGGCACACGGACCTGGACTGCCATGGTGCTCCTTTCGCGGGTGCCACCGGCCGGGTCCGGCGGTGGCGCCGCCCGGATGGGCGGGGGTGTCACGTCAGCGGGTTCTACCTCAGGCGGACAAGCGGACGAGTCGTAGGTGCCAAGGCTCCGCAGTCACCATCTTCCCGGACCGTGTCCCTTCCCGAACCGTGTCCGTCGCCGCGTCATCTGCAACGCCAGGCCGTCTCAGACGATTTCCACCGGCTCCTCGGTGACCACGCCGTCGACGATCCGGTAAGATCGGAACTCGGTCACGCCCGGCTCCCGGGTGGAGGCCAGCACGTAGTGCGCGCCCGGCTCGGCCGCGAGGGACACGTCGGTTCTGGACGGGTACGCCTCGGTTGCGGTGTGCGAGTGGTAGATGACGACGGGCTCCTCGTCCCGGTCGTCCATCTCCCGCCACACCTTGAGCTGCTCCATTGGATCGAAGCGGTAGAAGGTCGGCGAGCGCTCCGCGTTCTCCATCGGGATGAACCGCTCCGGACGGTCCGACCCCAGGGGACCGGCGACGATACCACAGGCCTCGTCGGGATGATCACGGCGGGCATGGGCGACGATCGCCTCATAGCAGGCACGGTCGATTCGCAGCACGAGCCTACCGTACGACGCCGAAGGGGCGGTCCGGGCCGATCTCGCCCGCGACTACCCCAGAGCTCGGGTCAGATCGTCGAGCAGCTCGGTCAGGAACGCGTAGACCGCGACGAGCGGTCGGCGGGAATCGTCCGGGTCGAGGTGTTCAAGTTCCGCGGTGGAGTCATCGTTGGTGAGGCCAAGCCGGGTTCCCAGCACCAACCGGAGGTCGTTCAGCGTCGTCAGCCAGTCCTGAGCGGCCTCCTCGTCGAGCAGGAGCACCCTCCCGGGCGCTGGCACAGCGGACAGCACCCGCCGAGCGGCGTCGCGCTTGCGGGCGAGCAGATCGTCCGTCCGGCGGCGGCGGAAGTCCCCGGAGGCCATCGGATCGTCCGGGTAGGGGTCGGGAAGCAGACGAGCGATCGCCGGGTCGTCCGGCGGCGGCGGCGCGGTGTCACGCAGCCCCACCAGCGCCTCCAGCGGATCCTCGACCGGCGGCGGTTCGAGCAGGGACTCGATCTGGCCGACAAGCTCGATCAGCAACGCCGCCTCGAGCCGGGGAAGGCGCAGCTCGATCCCGGCACGCGTGCGGCGGAAGCCGTCAGCCACGTCCCTCCGTTCCCCCACTCCCACGCTCCCGGCGACGGTGCGCCCGGGACGACCGCCCCACATGACCGTCTGAACCGTCCGACCACGGACGCAGCCAGCCTACCCAGGGCATGCCGCATGGGCTGCTCCGGGCGGCCGAGGCCGACCGGCCGGGCCGGGACACCCCGCCGGTCGGGTTACTGGTCGGGTCAGTCCTGGGCGATCGTGGCCCACAGGCCGTAGGCGTGCAGGCGCTCGGCGTTGGCCTCCATCTCCTCCCTGGTGCCGACGGCCACCGAAGCCCGCCCCTTGTGATGGACGTCGAGCATCAGTTCGGTGGCCTTCGGCTTGCTGTAGCCGAAGAGCTTCTGGAAGACATACGTCACGTATGACATCAGATTGATCGGGTCGTTCC
>NZ_CDXDOR010000275.1:0-3080 GCF_978021225.1 Frankia sp. CeTa3Moorea
GCCCCCGGACGCCCACCCCGCCCAGCGGGGTGTTCCGCGGCCAACCGGTGCCCGGCCACGACTGCCCGGCGGGCGGCAACATGCTCCCAACGGATACTCCTCGGACCGGTATCCGACGGGCGGGTACCCCACGGACCGGGACCGGTCCACCGCGGACAGCTACCCGCCGGCCGTAAACCCGTCGGTGGCCCGGGGCGATGTCGTCGTGCCGTCGTCCCGGCCCGCTCCCTCGATCTCCGGTCCGGTCGAGATGGCCACGGCCAGGGTCGAGACGCCGCGCCCGATGACCGGAACCGGAACCGGGCCGGGCGGCCCGTCAGACCCCGGTCACGCGGTGCCGGGGCCCGGACGCCACCAGGGCCGGCCATCACCCCAGCCGGGGCCGACGCCGCCGGAATCCATCCGGTCGGGATCTAGGCAGCCGGGATCTAGGCATCGCGGGCAGCCCGACCGCGGGCAGCCAGGCCCGGCCGAGTCCCCGGGACGCCCCGCGGGGAACAGGGCGAGAGCCTGGGTAGACCGTCCCCGAGCACCGGAGCGGCGCGTGGAACCGGGTGGGCAACCGGCGAGGGACCGGCCCGGCCCACGGCCCATCGGCCGTCCCGACCATCCCGGGCCGACCTCCGATCGGAACCCGACCCCGCCCGACGGGCGCGCCCCGGACGGAACCGGTGGTGTACCGCACGGCTCCGGTCGCCGGTACGCGCAACCCGGGATCGACCCGCCGAACTCGTCGCACCCCGGTCGGGCTGCCATGCCGCGAACGGCCGCACGAGCGGATGCGGATGCGGACATGGTGCCGCCTCCCCGCGGCAACCTATCGGCGGCGGCGGCCCGCATCGACCAGACCGCGGTCGACGAGGTCACGCGGGCCTGGATGGCTCGCCGCGAGTCGGTGCTGGACGGCATCGACGTCATCTGACGCCATCCCCCGACTCGGTCACCCGCTCGGCCGTCCCAGCGGGGGGAGGCCGACCCGCCCCGGCGCGGCTCCCCGGCCCGACGCCCGGCCGGGGAAGCGCCGATGCTGTCCTCGGCGCGTCGCGTCGCCCGGATGTCCCGGTCGCGGTATCCAGATGCGTCGCGTGGCCGTTGCCTGGCTCGACGACCACAGAGGGTCAGGTTTGGGGGGGCGGTCATGGTGGCAGTAACGCGACGCGGCAGACCCCCGCACCGGGACGATGACCGTGCCTGACGACCCCACGGAAGGTGAGGCGTGGCCGAAGCTCTCAGCGCACGCTTCGACCTGCCCGCCGATCCCCGTGCCGCCAGCCGAGCCCGCCGGCTGGTCACCGAGCTGCTCGCCGCTTGGGGTCGCCCGGAGACCGTCGAGGTCGCGCAGCTGCTCGTCAGTGAGGTCGTGACGAACGCGGTGCGCTTCGTCGGTGCCCGCGCCGCCCTGTGCCTCACGCTGTCCCTGCGCGACGACCGGATCCGCATCGCGGTCGACGACGGAAGCTCGCTGTGGCCGGTGCTGAAACCCGCCCACGATGACGACGAGTCGGGCCGGGGCATGCATCTGGTCGCCGCGCTGGCGATGCAGTGGGGTGTCGTCGAGATGCCGGACACCCGGGGGTCAGGCAAGCAGGTCTGGTTCGACCTGCCACGCCAACAGGATCCGATCGAGGCGGTCTGCGGCTCCTGACCAGGGCCGCCGACCGATTCCTCCCGAAGCGTCGTCGCGCGACTTCCGGTGGCTAGGTTAGCAATAAGGATGCTTCAGCTGCTGTTCAGCCAAGCCGCATACCGTCGAGCCGCGTACCGTGACGTACGTCTCCTCTGCATCACGACCGTGATCGCACCTGTCGATCCTACGGGGGTAGTCATCGAGACTCCGGTCCTGCTCGGCGCTGACAGCGCCGAGAGCGCCGCGCCCGCGCCCCCGCTTCCACCACCGGCGGTGCTGACCCGGCAGCTACTACGACGCTCTGGTGCCCACCCGGGCGGCAACTCCGACGACGTGGCTGCAACGGCACCGACCTCTGCAACGGCACCGAGGGTCGAGCTCGTCGCCTCCCCGGCCGGTGACGCCCACGTCTTCGCCGAGCCGCTCGCGCTCCGTCTCGGGCCGGTCCGATCGGCCCGGTCCCGGCGACGCAACGTCCTGCTCGCCGGCATGCTCGCCGTTCCCCTCACCATCCTGGCCGTGCGCTTCCGCGGCGACATGGCCTCACGGCTGGCCGGCGTTCCCGCGCCCCGCTGGCACTGGCTCGTCATCTGCGCGCTCTCCTCGGTCTTGTTCTACTTCGCCAACGGCCTGTCCACGCGGGCGGCCAGCGGCCTGCGGATCGAGCTACGCACCGCGACCGGCCTGCAGGTCGCGGCGGCGGCGGCGAACCGGATCGTGCCCGCGGGTCTCGGGGCCATCGCGGTCCATCTGCGTTTCCTGGAACGGCGCGGGATGACGCGTCCCGCGGCCTTGGCGGCCATCACGTCAATCAAGGTGGCCGGCGGGGTGGCGCACCTCGGGGGCATCGTCCTGGTCGCCGGCACCCTCAGCGACTCGGGCATCGGCGCGGCCCTGGCTAACCCGCTGCGGTCCACTGTCCAGGGGCTCGGGCCGGGGCCGTTCGTGCTCGGCTGTGGGGCGGTCTGCGCGCTCGTGACGGGCACCGTGGCCCATCCGCGGATCCGGTCGAAGGCCCGGCCGGCAGTGCGGGCCTTCGACACTCATCTGAAGATCCTCGCCCGTTCCCCGTGCCGGACTCTGGTGCTGCTGCTGTCCCAAATAGGGACACGCTTCTTCCAGATCCTCGCGCTCGCCTGCACGGTCTGGGCATTCGGCACCAGCATGACGTTGATGTCCGTTGCCGCGGTCTACCTCATCGGCTCGATGGTAGCCGGCGCGGCGCCGACAGCCGGCGGCATCGGCGCGATCGAACCGGCACTCGCCTTCGGGCTCGCAGCCGCGGGTGGTACGGCGGCGTCCATGTTCACCGCGGTCCTCGTCTACCGCCTGATCAGCTTCTGGCTGCCGGTGCTGCCGGGGATCCTCATGCTGGCCTGGCTGCGCCGCACCGGCGACCTGTAGGCGGGGGGCAGGGGGTCGGCGCGACCGCGGCCCGGGAGCGGCCCAGGCG
>NZ_CDXDOR010000276.1:0-3046 GCF_978021225.1 Frankia sp. CeTa3Moorea
GAGGTCAACCGGCCGCCGCGAAGCCCAGGGCGGCCAGCAGCCGGGGACCGACCGTGGTGCTCGTTCCCGCTCCGAGCGTGAGCAGTAGGACCCCCCGCGACGCCTCGTCGCTCAGGGTGGCGCGGACGTCCGTGGCGAGTCGTTCGACGAGTTCGGACCAGGACACGTAGTACGTTGCCGCCGGCTCGCTCACCCGCTTGACCAGGTCGACGGCATGCAGACCGAGGTCGTCGGTCTCGCGGGCGGCATAGATGTCGGTGACGTACACCCGGTCGGCGTCGCTGAACGCGGCCGCGAAGTCATCCAGCAGCGCGGCGAACCGGCTGAACGTATGTGGCTGGAGTACCGCCCAGATCTGCCGTCCCCGAGCCCGCGAACGGGCCGCGGCGAGCGTCAGACGGACCTCCGTCGGATGATGCGCGTAGTCGTCGATCACCTCCAGGCTGCCCGGACCTCCGGCGGGCCCGGTGCCGGTGCTGCCGGTGCTGCCGTTCCAGAAGCCCACGAACTCGAACCGTCGGGCCGCGCCGGTGAAGGTCGTCAGGGTGGTGAGGGCCTGGGCGGGAGCGACTCCCAGTTCGGTGGCGGTGGCGAGGACCGCGAGCGCGTTCAGCACCGAGTGTCGGCCGGGTATCGTCAGGGTCAGCGCACCGACCTCCTGGCCGGCCCGCAGGACGGTCGCCCTGGTCATGTCGTCCCCCGCGGTGGTGACGACGTCGACCGCGCGCCAGTGGCGTTCCGGCTCGAAGCCATAGTCGATCACCGCGACGTCATTATTCACCGCGACGTCATTATTCACCGCGACGTCCTTGCCGGGCCGCTGGCGACCCAGCTCGGTGAGGACGGCGACCACCCCGGGATGATCTCCGCAGACAACCAGTCGTCCACCCGGCCGGACCCGTCGGGCGAACGCGGCGAAGGCTGCCCGGACCGATGCCTCGTCGGGGAAGACGTCGGGGTGCTCCCACTCAACGTTGGTGATGACGGCGATGCTCGGGTCGAGGCCCGCGAAGGCGCCGCCGTACTCGTCGGACTCCAGGACGAAGACGTCGCCGGAGCCGGCCAGCGCGTTCCCCCCCAGCTGTGACACCTCTGCGCCGATGACCGCCGTGGGATCCAGCCCGGCGGCGCGCAGGACCAGGGTGAGCATCGCCGAGGTGGTCGACTTGCCGTGCGAACCGGCGACGGCGACCAGCCGGTACCCGGCGGTGAGCTCCGGTAGCCATTCCGAACGGCGGCGCACGGGCAGACCGAGCGCGCGGGCGGCGACGATCTCCGGATGGTCGTCGGGCAGCGCGCTGGACGCGACCACGACATCCGCACCGGCGAGCTCGGCGGCGACGGCGGCCGGACCGGGCGTGGCCCCGATCCGGATCGGTACCCCCCGTGCGCGTAGGGTCGCCACCCGGGGCGAGTCCTCGGAGTCACTGCCGCTCACCGTCCCGCCGCCCGCGAGATGGATCTGGGCCAGCGGAGACAGGCCGCTGCCTCCGATGCCGAGGAAATGGACGTGCTGGGTGCGCTGACCGGTCACGGGAGGCAGTACACCATCATCGGCCCCGGGGATGGTGAGGTCCCTTGATCCGCGGCACGGCCAGGTGCCGGGATCCGTACATTGATCGGGACCCGTACATTGAGACGAAGCCCTCGCCGGCTGTCCAGGGGAGGTCGCCAGAGGCGAGCCACGGCTACCACAGACCCCTTCCGGGGCGGGGGCCCCCGCATGGTGGCGAAGCCACCATGCGGGGAAAGTCGTGACGCGCCGACAGCGTCCTTGACCACCGCCGGAGCCGTGCCTACTGTCCGATCCACAGTCGGAAGTTGACATAACTGTAACCGTCTAGCTGACGGTGAAGGTTGAGGCTTCGACTGCTTTCCCGCTCGCCGCGTGGCTCCGCCTTCCCGCGGCGGCGCAGGGGCGGGGTAACCCCCGTCCGACCACCGACGCCGCTGGAGGACCGACACCGCATGGCTGCCCCACAGAACTATCTCGCGGTCATCAAGGTCGTCGGGATCGGTGGTGGTGGCGTCAACGCCGTCAACCGGATGATCGAAGTCGGTCTCAAGGGCGTCGAGTTCATCGCCATCAACACCGACGCCCAGGCCCTGCTCATGAGCGACGCCGACGTGAAACTCGACGTCGGCCGTGAGCTCACCCGAGGCCTCGGCGCCGGAGCCGACCCCGAGGTCGGCCGCCAGGCTGCCGAGGATCACCGGGAGGAGATCGAGGAGGTCCTCAAGGGGGCCGACATGGTCTTCGTCACCGCGGGTGAGGGTGGTGGCACGGGTACCGGCGGTGCGCCGGTCGTCGCGAACGTCGCCCGCTCTCTCGGAGCACTCACCATCGGTGTGGTCACCCGGCCGTTCACCTTCGAGGGTCGGCGCCGGGCCACCCAGGCTGACACCGGTATTGACACTTTGCGTAATGAGGTCGATACCCTCATCGTCATCCCGAACGACCGTCTGCTGGCGATGACGGACCGGGACATCAGCGTTCTCGACGCCTTCCGCAGCGCCGACCAGGTGCTGCTCTCCGGTGTCCAGGGCATCACCGACCTGATCACCACGCCCGGCCTGATCAACCTGGACTTCGCCGACGTCAAGACGGTCATGTCCCATGCCGGCAGCGCCCTGATGGGCATCGGACGGGCCCGCGGCGACGACCGGGCCACCGTCGCCGCCGAACAGGCCATCGCGTCCCCCCTGCTCGAGGCGAGCATGGACGGGGCCCAGGGGGTGCTGCTCAACATCTCGGGTGGGTCGGACCTCGGCCTGTTTGAGATCAACGCGGCCGCCGAACTGGTCGCCGACGCGGCCCACCCGGAAGCGAACATCATCTTCGGTGCGGTCATCGACGACGCACTCGGGGACGAGGTGCGGGTGACGGTCATCGCCGCCGGCTTCGACACCGTCCAGGACCGGCGGACCCGCACCCTCAACGCCGCGGGGCAGCGGCGCCCGCCGGGGCCGGCCGGCGGGTCGGCTGCTGGGCCGCCGACCGTGGCCGCCCCGGCCACCTCGCCCGCGACAACGATCCTGCCGCCGC
>NZ_CDXDOR010000277.1:0-3036 GCF_978021225.1 Frankia sp. CeTa3Moorea
GAGGGATCCGGCCCGGCTCAGGTGGGACCCGGCTCAAGCCGCCACCGGCGGCTGGGCGCGCAACAGGCGGGCGAGGACAGACCCGGCGTGGCGGATGCCCGCGTCGTCCACGTCGAGGTGGGTGACGATCCGCAGCGTGGTCGGCCCGGTCGCCCCGACCAGCACGCCCTGCTCGGCGGCGCGCGCCGCGACGGCTCCGGCGTTGGTGACCTGGACCAGCACCATGTTGGTCTCCACCGCCTTCGGGTCGACGCGGCCGGGTGCGGCGTCGGCCAGCAGCGCGGCGAGTTCGGCGGCGCGTCGATGGTCCTCCGCGAGCCGGTCGACGTGGTGGTGCAGCGCGTGCAGGCCGGCCGCGGCCAACCCGCCGGCCTGGCGCATCCCGCCGCCGAGCCGCCGGCGCCACTCCCGGACGGTGCCGACGCGGCCGGCATCACAGACGACCAGGGAGCCGACCGGCGCGCCCAGCCCCTTGGACAGGCACACCGACAGGGTCGTGAAGGCGGCCGCGAGGCGACGCGGCGGGACGGCGCTCGCGACCGCGGCGTTCCACAGCCGCGCGCCGTCGCAGTGCAGCGCCACGCCGGCGGAGTCGGCGATGGCGCGGAACTCCGCCAGCCGGCCGAGCGACCAGACCCGGCCGCCGGAGCGGGCATGGGTGTTCTCCACGGCCAGCACACTGGTCCTGACCATGCTGTAGTTGCCGGTGACGCTGTGCGCGCGGATCGCGGCGGCCACGTCCGCCAGGTCCGCCGCCGCGGTGAGGCCGGGCAGGGTGCGGGTCTGCACCCCGCCGAGCGCGGCCAGCCCGCCGAGCTCGTAGGTGACGATGTGGGCCTCGGTGTCGGCGATGATCTCGGTGCCGACCGGCGCGCTGGACCGCAACGCGACGAAGTTGCCCATGGTCCCGCTCGGCACGAACACGGCGGCCTCGTGGCCGAGCAGGTCCGCGGTGTACTCCTCCAGCGCGCGGACGGACGGATCCTCGCCGTAGTGGTCGTCGCCCACCTCGGCCGACGCCATGGCCCGGCGCATCGCCGCGGTCGGCCGGGTCACGGTGTCGCTGCGCAGGTCCACGGGCCCGGCTGGGCGCGGGTCCGGCCGGTTCGCCACCCGCGGCCGGCTGGACGCGGCCGGTTCGTCGTTGATCCTCGGAGAGCCGTCACCTGTGGCATCGGAGATCATGCCTTGTGATGGTAGCTACCTACGCCAGGGCGTTCCGGACTATTGGCGGCCCGTTGGTGAGCGTGCGAGCCTGGGTGTACGCCCCAGCGGGTACTCGGCGAACGGGTGCGCGACCTGCTGCTGCTTCGCCCTCGGCATTCCTCAGCCCGGCGGTGTCTGCCCAGCCCAACACGGAGGCCGAGGGATCCGCAGTTCTTACATGACCGGTGATGAATGCAGGTAAGTGAGATCGGAAGCGAGGCCATTCGTCTGCCAGACTCCCGGCGCAACAGGTCGTGGCGGGACAAGGTGACGTCGATGCCAATCGAGATAGGTTACACGAGGCAGGGCGGCGGTGGTGGGTAGAAGAAGGTTATTAGCAAGTGGTGGACGACCAAACGCTGCAGCCGTCCCTGGGTCCTCGTCCATGGCTTTGGCGAGAGCCGGGCTCACCTGGATTGTAAGGTCGTCGGTGAGGTAGAGCAGACCGGCATCAAAGGCGGCATCGTGGTTGGGGCAGGCAGCGAGACCGTTGGTGACGTCGAGACGTTCCCGGTTGGTACAGGTCCGCCATGGCTTGATGTGTGAGGCGCGGAGAAGGCGTCGCCGCAGGAGATCGCCACTGGGGGTGAGGCCGCAGAACACGCAGTGTTGGCCACAGTTGGCTAGCACCTCGCGGGCGAAGCGATGTTGACCGACGCGGGCGGCGCCGATTAATACCCTGGTAGTGATCGGATCTACGGGATGTTCGGTGGAATCTCCAGGCTGTGATGTGGTGAAGGCGTCCTGGATGTCGGTGTCGGCTAGCTCATCCTGCCCAAGTAGAAGCAGGGGGTCGTCGCCGAGGCCGAGGAAGTCGGGCAGATCGGTGGCGGTGACCCCGGCGGCGCGTCCCGCGGCGAGGATCATCGTGTAGATGGCGGAGAGGCGGTTCGGGTCGTTGAGCAGAATGGCTGCGGTCTCGACTTCATGGCGTGCACCGTTCGGCCGGGAGCCGTCGAGGTTCGCCATCTTTGCAAGGATCGAAGCGGGTGTGCGGCGGAACAGTCGTGCAAGCTCGGGCACTGGTGATGGCGCTTTATGGCTCGTCGACCCCCCGTAGTGACGGTGGTTGACGTTCAAGGAGGCGGCTAGGCAGAGAAGCGTCTCGACGGGAGTGAACGTCTCCTGGCGAGCTTTCACCTCGGATGAGCGCGGCATGCGGGCCAGCACCCGGGCCCATTGGCGGTCGGCAGCTCCTGAGGTGATGCCTATGTAGTCCCCGAGCTCAGGCATTAGGTTATCTTAAGCGTCGATGTCGGAAGAGTCGACATGGGTGCCGATTATGGAGGGTCGTGATGTCTCCGTGTCGTGGACGGGTTGCCTGAAGACGTAGCGTCCAGGTCAGGGCATCCGGGCTGCCGAGCGGCCGAGCTGCTGCCCCACCTCCAGCGGGAACGGGGCCGGATCGCCACGGCCATCGATGACCTCGCCACCGCCCGCACCTTGCTGGAAGCCGTCATCGCCGCCACTCCGGCGGTCGGAGCGGTCGCCGGGGTGTGCGACACGTCCGACGGCGAGGACCGGGTGTTCACCACTGCCGCACGCTGATCCGTACTCACGGCCGCCGTGCACGGCCGCCGTACGCCGACCCGGATCCCACGGCCGGCGCCCGCCGACCGTCGGCGACAGGCGAAGAAGAAACCCTCCACCCCGACACCGAGCACCTGGTTGCCGAACAGACGGTGGAGGTCGAGTAGTTTCTCGGTTATCTGCTCGGCGGACCCGGCGAGCGCGGAACCGTTCTCGATGAAATCCTCGAGCGAGTCGAACGGGAAGTGGTTCTGCCGGGCCACCGGGAGGTCCCGGAACGCGGCGAAGGCGGGACGGGCG
>NZ_CDXDOR010000278.1:0-3032 GCF_978021225.1 Frankia sp. CeTa3Moorea
GCCCCGGCCCCGGCCCCGGCCGAGCATGATGCAGCGGACCGCGTCGCGGCTGTGCTCCACTCGGCAGGACGGCGTCGAGCAGCCCTGCCACGCACAACGCGGCGAATGGGAGCATCGCGGTGATGTAGGGGTTGGGCAGGTAGCCGTTGCGGAAAACGAAGGCGAACTGCAGCAGCAGCAGTCCGGCGACGACCCGCAGCCGCCGCAGGGCGAGCAGGGGAACCGCGGCCGCAATACCGGCGAGGACCAGGTAGGGATCGAGATCGAGCCAGGACCGCACGACATGGTAGGTGTCACTGCCGGTGTCAAGCACGCTGCCGCTCGGGGCCCGGTCGAACAGCTGCCATCTGATCGCCCATTCCAGCGAGACGTGGCCGGGCCCCTCGAACAGCTCGTTCTTCGCGGCCGCATACAGGATGTAGATGCCGCACACGCCGATCAGGCAGCCCATGAAGTTGCGCCGCACGAATCGCCAGTTACGAGGATCACGATTCTGCCGGAGCAGTACGTACAACCCCGGGAGGAAGATCAGGACGGTTTCTTTCGACCAGAACGCGAAGGCCATGAAGATCCCGGCGAACGCCGCCGCCGCGACACTGCGGCGCGGCGACGCCGCGCACACCAGGGCGGCAAGCAGCCACATCACGGCGATGTTGTCGAGGAACGCCATCCGCTGATACCACAGGGCGAGCGGTGAAAGCGAGAAGACGAGCAGGGCCAGGCCGGCGAAGAACCGTCGTAGGCCGAGGAGCCGGCCGAACCGGTACAGTAGCACGCAGCTCACCAGATGCACGCCGAACATGAGCTCGCGGGCGGCGGTGACCGCCGTCGGCGCCCGGTTGAAACCATCAGTGATCTTCGTGTAGATGGCAATCAACAGCCATCCGCCGAACGGATGGTCGTACCAGTACGTGTAATGCGCGATCCGGTTCCAGTACTGCATCGAATACGCCTGGGCAGCATACGTGCCCTCGTCGTCGGTGACGCGGCCCGGCCAGCCGTCGAAGTTATAACCGTGCAGCACCGCCACCACCGTCAGGAGCACGGCGAGCAGGAGCAGGCTGCGGCGGCGGGCGCCGGCCCAGCCGACCAGTCGGCCGGCGAGCTCCCCGGCCCGGGCGGCGATCCAGGTCACGGCGGTCTGCGGGCCGAGCAGTCGGGGGTACGGGTTCGCGGCGTCGGGTGCGGTCACGACGCCACCTCCAGCTCGAAGCGGCCGGAGGCGGTGCTGTGGTGGGCCCCGGAGTGGGAGGTCTTCTCCCACTCGACCCGGCCACGCAGCAACCGGGCCGTGGCGCGCACCGCGGCGGCGGAAAGCGCGAGCTGGTACAGCGGGGCGCAGAGCACGAGCCGCACGCTGTCCCAGCGACGCAGATCGAGCCCGTACGCCTCGGCGAACTCGCGGAACGCCGCCTGTTCGGAGAAGACCGTCATGACGGTCGCACCGAACGGAAGCCAGAAGACGATGACCAGACCGGTCGGCGCCGCCAGGAACAACGTAAGGACCAGCGACACCGGCAGCAGGACGCCGGCGAGTGCCTGGAAGAACGGCATCGTGAGCATCTCCACCGCCATGATGCGCTGGCGTGCTCCCGGAAGCGCCCGCCAGTCCCCCTTGAAGAGGACCTGCATGAACCCCATCATCCAGCGGGTGCGCTGGACGACGAGTTTCGTGAGGCTTTCCGGGGTCTCCTCCCGGGTCGTCAGATCGGGGTGGTAGAAGACCGCGGTCGGGATTCCGGCGACCGAGGCCCGCACCCCGAGGTCACAGTCCTCGGTGAGGCAGGAGACGTCCCACCCACCGAGCCTTTCCAGAACCGTTCGCCGAATGAACACCGTATTGCCGCCAAGTGGGATGAAACGCGCGCGCGCCTGGAAACGCAGCCGCGACATGAACCAGATGTAGTACTCGAGGCAGTTGCGGGCCCGCCACCAGGAGGTGCCCGTGTCCAACCAGTGGAGGAACGCCCGCATCGGCGAGTGGTCCGCGGCGCGCCGCCACGCCGTGGCACGCGCGTTCATGAGCTGCACGCCGCCCTGGAAGATGCCGACGTCGGCGTGGCGCAGGGCCAGCGTGTTCACGTAACGCAGGAGTCCCCCGGCGATCAGGGACTCCGCGTCGACGACGCCGACCAGGTCTCCGGTACAGTGCCGGCGGGCGTCCTCCAGGGACAGGGGTTTACTACGCCGGCTGCCTTCGGGCGCGACGACCCGCACGTTGGAATGCCGGCCGGCGATCTCCTCGGCGACCCGCCGGGTCTCCTGGTCGACCTCGTCATGGGACACCATCACGACTAGTTCCACCAGGTCGTGGGGGTAGTCGCCGGCAAGGATCTGGGTCAGGGTCCGCCCGAGCACCGGCTCGTCGCGGGCGGGGACGATGAGCGAGAAGCGGTTGCGGGGCGCGAGGTTGCCGGTCAGGTCCACGTGATGCACCCGCTCGGGGCGCTGCCAGCTGTACTGGCCGCGCACGAGAGTCAGGCTGGCGACCAGCAGCATCAGCAGCGAGACGATCGTCCATGTGGCGAGCAGCACGACGTGGTGATGCTCGGCCGCACGCACCCCCAGCGTCACCGCGAGGGGCACGCTGACCAGCGCCCACACCCAGCGGCGCCGGCGGCTGGCGCCGGGGGTCGACCCGCGGGCCCGCGCCCGGAACCGACGGGACAGGACCAGGCCGCCGGTCACCGCCGCCACCGCGCCCAGCACCACGGCGAACGGCTGGCCCAGGCGCGGACCGCCGTACGAGACCAGCCTGATGTCCGGCGAACCGGCGAACATGTAGACGTACCAGCCGCCCGACTCGCACGCGAGCCGGGCGAGCCACGGGATCCGCCGGCCCCGGCCACCCCGGCCGAACATCCGAGGCAGGACGATCGCGAGTGCTCCGGGCAGGAGGTAGGACGTGCTCCCGTCGAGACCGGCCAGCTCGGACAGCACGAGGGCCGACGTGGTGTGCAGGGCGGCCCCCCACCCCGCGTGCCCCGACGCTCACCTCAGCCGTGGATCGCAGTGGCCGCGAGGTGGGGGGC
>NZ_CDXDOR010000279.1:0-1989 GCF_978021225.1 Frankia sp. CeTa3Moorea
GGTGGACGACGACCTGCTCGTCCAGCTCCCGATCATCGGCGAGGTCCTCGACGCGTTCGGGATCGCCCGGGCGGAGGCCGCCGGGTTCGAGGCTGACGATGTGATCGCGACGCTGGCGACCCGTCACCGGGGGGAGGTGGACATCCTGACCGGTGACCGGGACCTGTTCCAGCTCGTCGACGACGCGGCCGGGGTGCGGGTGCGGTACGCGGTGGAGAAGTTCGCGGTGGTCGACGAGGCGGCGGTGACGGCACGCTACGGCGTTCCGGGGCGGGCCTACGCCGATTTCGCGGTGCTGCGCGGTGATCCCAGTGACGGGTTGCCGGGGGTGGCGGGGATCGGGGCGAAGACCGCCGCGGCGCTGCTGACCCGGTTCGGGTCGCTCGCGGCGGTGCTCGCCGCGGTTGACGCCGACGGCGGTGCGGGTCTGCCGGCCGGGGTGCGGCGTCGGTTGCAGGGCGCCCGGGACTATGTGCGTGCCGCGGTGGGGGTGGTGGCGGTGGTGCGGGACGTGCCGGTGGGTGCTTTCGCCGATCTGCTGCCGGCGGCGCCGGTCGATCCGGCGGCGGTGGGGGCGCTCGCCGAACGGTGGGGGCTGACCGGTTCGTGCACGCGGCTGGTGCGGGCGCTGGCTGAGACCGCGGGTGGCTGAGACCGCGGGTGGCTGGGCCGGCGTGTTCGTCCGGCTGCCGCTTGAGCGGGTGTGTTCGCCTGGCTGCCGGAGTGACGCGCAGGGTCATCTCGGCGGGTGGGTGGTGGGGCTGCCCGTCACGGCGCTGCCCTGGTGACGGTAGGTTTCCCTGCGTACCTCGGCGTGGGCACACGCAGGCGGTGCGCCGGTTGACGTCACGGGGGCGGATCGTCGCCTACTGTTGCCCTCCGGGCGAGCTCCGGAGGGGCGGGTGCCCACCCGGACGAGCAGGGCCCAGGCGGCGCAGCGGTGCAGCGGATGCTCACCGGACGAGCAGGTGGCGGTGCAGGTGACGGCAGCGGAGGTCA
This sequence comes from Frankia sp. CeTa3Moorea, assembly GCF_978021225.1. Lineage (NCBI taxonomy): Bacteria > Bacillati > Actinomycetota > Actinomycetes > Frankiales > Frankiaceae > Frankia > Frankia sp. CeTa3Moorea. Next base: position 1,000 of record NZ_CDXDOR010000279.1, read on the forward strand.
GGGTGGGGCTGCGTGAGCGGCTCGCGGGCAGGCGGGTCCTGGTGACCGGGGCGACCGGGTTCGTCGGGGAGGCGCTGCTGGAACGGTTGCTGTCGGACTTCCCCGGCACGGCGGTGGTGGCGCTGGTGCGGCCGCGGGGCAGTCACAGCGGGGCCGCGCGGCTGGCGCGCATGATGCGGAAGCCGGCGTTCCGCGGGTTGCGGGAGGCGTTGGGTGCGGCGGGGGTGGCGGCGCTGCTCGCCGAGCGGGTGGAGGTGATCGAGGGGGATCTGGCGTCGATGCCGGATCTGCCCGCCGACATCGACGTGGTCATCCACTGCGCCGGGGAGGTGTCGTTCGACCCCCCGGTCGACGAGGCGTTCACCACGAACGTCGGCGGGGTGGCGGAGCTGCTGCGGGCGCTTGCGGCCGGGGGGGCCAGGCCTCATCTGGTGCATGTGTCGACGGCGTATGTGGCGGGGTTGCGTTCGGGGCACATCGCCGAGGGCCCGCTGGCCCATGACGTGGACTGGCGGGCCGAGTGGGATGCGGCGTCGCGGGTGCGCCAGCAGACCGAGGACGCCTCGCGGGCGCCGGAGTGTTCGGCGCGGTTTCGGGCGCAGGCGTCGCGGCGGTTCGCCGCCGCCGGGGCGCAGACGGTATCGGCGGAGGCGGAGCGGCTGCGCCGGGCGTGGGTGGCGCGGCGGATGGTGACGGCCGGGGGTGAGCGGGCGCAGGTGCTGGGGTGGACGGATGCGTACACGTTCACCAAGGCGTTGGGTGAGCGGTATCTGGAGGATCATCACGGGGACCTGCCGTTGACGGTCGTCCGTCCCTCGATCGTCGAGAGCGCGCTGCGCCGGCCGTTCCCGGGGTGGATCGAGGGGTTCAAGATGGCCGAGCCGCTGATCCTGGCCTATGGCCGCGGTGAGCTGCCGGACTTCCCCGCCTCCCCGGACGCGGTGGTGGACATCATCCCGGTGGATCTGGTTGTCAACGCGATCCTGGCGG
>NZ_CDXDOR010000279.1:2213-3250 GCF_978021225.1 Frankia sp. CeTa3Moorea
CGGCGGCGGTGGAGGCGAAGCTGCGTCGCTCGGAGCGGCTGGTGGGGTTGGCGGGCCGGGCGCTGGAGCATGCCCCGCCGTCGGAACGGGTGCGCCGGCTCGCCGGGGAGCTGGAGCGGGCGGAGAGCCGGGTGGGGTTTCTGCGCCGCTACTCGGATGTGTACCGGGCGTACACGAAGGCGGAGCTGGTCTATGTCGACGACGCCACGGGTGCGTTGCACGTGGCGATGGATCCGGCCGATCAGGCGGAGTTCGGGTTTGATCCGGCGTGTTTCGACTGGCGGCACTATCTGCAGGACGTGCACTGCCCGGCGGTGACCGCGGTACTGCGCCGGCCGCGTGATCCCGCGCCGCCGCGGCGGCTGTCGGGGCATCTGGCCGCCGGTGACGGGGTGCTGGCGGTGTTCGACCTGGACGGGGCGGTGGCGTCGGCGACGGTGATCGAGTCGTATCTGTGGATGCGGTTGGCGGACGCCTCGGCGCCGCGGCGGGTGCGGGAGCTTGCGTCGCTGGCGGTGGCGTTGCCGCGGTATGTGCGTGCGGAGCGTCGTGACCGGGGGCATCTGATGCGGTCGGTGTACGCGCGCTATGCGGGGGTGGATCCGGCGGAGTTGGAGCGGCTGGTGGTGGAGGTCGCCGGGGACATTCTGCTGCGGCGGGTGAAACCGGCGGGGATCCGTCGGGTGCGTGAGCATCGGGCGGCGGGGCATCGCACGGTGCTGTTGACCGGGGCGGTGGAGGTGTTGACGCGGCCGTTCGCGCCGTTGTTCGACGATGTGATCGCCGCGCGGCTGGAGGTGGGTGCAGATGGTCTGCTGACCGGCCGGTTGGAGTCCTCGCCGCTGGTCGGGGATGCGCGGGCGGCGTTTATCGATCATCATGCGCGGGTGTTGGGGGCGGATCTGGGGGTGTCGTGGGCGTATGCGGACAGCCAGTCGGATCTGCCGTTGCTGCGGGCGGTCGGTAACCCGGTGGCGGTGAACCCGGATCTCGCGTTGCATCAGGTGGCGCGGGGGGCGGGGTGGCCGATCGAGGAG
>NZ_CDXDOR010000280.1:0-2909 GCF_978021225.1 Frankia sp. CeTa3Moorea
CCCCCCCTACCTGTCCGTGTCAGGCCCGAGGGCTCGACACACTCAACAAGGAACCAATCATGAGTGTTACCGGTCTCGGCCCTGTCACCGTCGACCAGGCCGTTGCCCGCGAAGCGGGGTTCCGACTGCCCGTCGTCATCACCCGCACCGCCTGGGAATCAGCCGTCGCCTGGAACGACCAAGACACCCAGGAGACCAGTGCAGTCCAGGACGAGTCGGGCCGCCTATGGGACGTGCTGACCATGGCCGCTGCGGCGGTGCGCCGTGCGCCGCAGCCCGGGATCGTCTGCGAGGACTTCACCGTTGTCCGGGCCCCCCGGGAGCTGCCCTATCAGGGTGACGACGAGGGCCCAGGCTACGAGGAAGCGATGGAAGAGCACATGTTCGTGATCGTCGGAGGAACGCCGACCACTGTGACAATCAGCCTCGACAACGAATAGCGCCTTCGCCGTTCCGCGCCCCCTGCGTGAGATGGATAGCGCCGAGAAGGCATCTCGCACCTACCAGTGCGGACCGCTCCTCGCCTTGCCCGCATGGTCCACCCCCGGCGGCATGGTCCACGCCCCCCGCACGGGGACTGATCTTCTGGCCACGGGAACCTCCGATCTCTCGCGGCCAGAGACTCACCACCCACCACCATCACCTTCCGGAAGGATCACCATGATCGACCGCAGGAAGCTCCTCACGGCCACCGAGGGAAACCCGGCCGCCTTCGAGATCGGATCGCAGCTCGCCGGGGACGAGGACCGGATCGGGGTAATCGTGACCGACCTCCACGCGAGCCTCGGCCGCATCGAGGCTCGCGTGGCCAGCTCTGAGGCGACCAGCACTCTTGACGGGCCCAACGGCCTCCAGGTTTTCAAGTTGCTCCAATTGCTGGGCGAGCGCAACGTTCGGCTCCAGGGCCTGGAGCACCTCGGCGTCGACCCGAAGGGCCTCGCCCGATGAGCCGAGCCAGGCACAGCTGGCATCGCATATGGGTCGGCGGCCACCCCATCTTCACCAAGGCCTCGCCGCCACCGATGGAGGAGATCGACGGCAAGTCGATCGACGAAATCTTCGATCTCGACGCCAATGATCATCGGCGTCGCGCCGCAATCCACGAGGCTGGACATGCCGTCATCGCCCGCGACGCCAGCATCCCCGTCGAGAGCGTCGGCGTCGGCGAAAGCCACCACACGGACACCGGCCTCCCCCTGGGTGGAGAGTGCAACCTCGGCCCGTACCCCGGTCCATGGGGCAACTATGGTGCCGCCATCGCGGGCGGCCAGCGGGCCACTGACCGCTGGCTCCGCGAGGAGGGGCTGGCCACCCCAACCCGGAGGTGGGCAAACGAGCTGACAACGGTAACCGATCGCCTCGCCGCGGAGCAGTTCTCCCCGGCGGCCATCACCTACGGCGAGGCGATCGGTACCGGATTCGACTGGGACGACCTGTGTGCCGTTGCCGACGCCGCACTTGACGTCACGTGGCCCGCAGTGCGTCGCGTTGCCGACGTCCTGTACCGCGGGGACCGACTGTCCGGCGATGATCTAGACGGCCTCATCTGACCGCCCGATGGGCGTGTGGAAACGGGAAACAGCTCCTCGGGCCGCCTACCGCCCCGCCAGAGCCCACCCTCAGGAGGGCGAGCCCGCCGGATCCGTCCGAGGTCGCCCCGGTGGTCGGCGCGTCGACGTCCAGCCATCGACGGTCGAGCGCCGCCACCGCGGCATCCGGCGTTCCGCAGGGCGGTCCAGGTCCGGGTCGTCAGGCGGCGGCACCGTCCCGCGCGAGACGTAGGCACGCCACGTCACAGGCTTGATGCCGGTGTACTTCGCCACCTCCGTCACCGTCATCAGGGGATCTTCGTCCTCGGGCATGCACCCATCATGCCCTGATACTGCAACGCTGCGTTGTGATGCAGATCACACCAACTTCCCGAATAATCACAACGCTGCGTTGTTATATTTGACGAGACCCCGCAAGGAGGGGCCGCGAGGAGGCAAACACGATGCTCATGGACTTGGCTCAGGAGATTGCCCGGGAGCTGGAGGGCGACTGGAGAGTCGATGACGGAGTCCAGGGTGATGGCCGGGACGCCTATCTACGTCTACGGTCCGGAATCAATGGCGAGGGCGTCCATGTCTCACCCGACTGGCGCAACAAAGACCGCATCCTCCTGACCGGTGTGAAGGGTGACTTCAGCGAGTACTGGCCGTGGAAGAAGGACAGCGGCTATCGCCTGGAGCACGTCATCGGCGTCGGTGCGTCCCGACCGCCGACGGCCATCGCCCGAGAGATCCAGCGGCGGCTGATACCGGAGTACCGGGCCGCGCTCGCCCAAGCTCGCGAGACCAAGCGGGCGGCCGACGAGTGGGACTCCGAGACGACACGCATCGTCGACGAAATCGCCGGGATCCTTGGCGGGCGGACGATCGACTGGAAGCCCGGAACCGTGCGCCTGCCCAACCTGTACGGGGACGTCGAGGTCGGTCCGGACGTCTCGTTCACCCTACGGGTTCCGCGCGGGCAGGCGGTCGAGCTCGCGAAGCGCATCGCCGACCTTATGGCGCACCGAGCCGCCTGAGCGCCCCCCCGCCTGGCCGACTGGCGAGTCAGCCGGGCCTTCCCCCACACCACTCCCCGAAAGGACGCGATCGTGGCCGCCCCGAAGCCCACCCCAACCCAAACAGACCTGGACTTTCTCGATCGCAAGATCGATCTGGCGAACGCCGACTACGCCCGCACGTCGGCCGTCGCCGCACTCGACGCCGAGCGGCTCGTCGCGCTCCTGAGTGAGCGGATCGCCCATCGCGTTCGGCGAACCTTCCCCGGGGCCACCGAGGTCGGGGTCGACGGCAATCACAACCTCGACGTCGTATGCACCCGGACCGGAGTTCTCGCCGACAGCGGGTTCGACCCCGGCT
>NZ_CDXDOR010000281.1:0-2824 GCF_978021225.1 Frankia sp. CeTa3Moorea
CCATGACCCCCGCCACCATGACCCCCGCCACCACTGAGACGTCGGCCGCCGCGAGCCGGCGGGCCACCGGCCACGACCACGCGCTGCCTTCACGCCGTCGTCTCCCCGGGGAACCGGTCGCGGATCTCTCGCCCGCCGCGCGATTCGTCGCACAATGTGATCAACCTGGTGGGGGATGGCGGCTCAGCCGAGGGGGTCCCACGTTGTGTTGACGTGCACGGTACTTCCTTTTTCGATTTTGGCCCCGGCCTGGGCGGACTGCGACGTCACCCGGTCGCCCGGCCCGCCGATCCAGCCGATACGGTCGATCTTCAACCCCCGGCGCCGCAGGATGTTCTCGGCTTCCCGGTAGCTCTTCCCGACCACGTTCGGCACGGGGACCTGGATCCCGCTGCCGTCGCCCCCGGAACCGTCGTCGTCGTCGAACCTGCCGGCCTCGGCCACGGTGAGGGTGACGGTGCCGCCGGGTGAGATCGGCTGCCCCACGTCGGGAGAGACCCCGAAGACCTGACCGGGCTGCACGGCGTCGTTCACGGCACCGATACGCTGCACCACGAGGCCGATGTTCAGGCCGACGAGCTCGGCCCTGGCCTCCTCGAACGACTTGCCGATGATGTCGGCCGGCACCGGCTTCGCCGCGGGGCCCGTCGAAGTGATCACGACGACCTTGTCCTTCGGCTTGAGTGCGGTGCCGGCCCCGGGGTTCGTACCGATCACATGGCCCGCCGGCACCGTGTCACTGGACTGTGGGCTCAGGCCGCCGAGGGTCAGGTTCACTTCGGCCAGCCGGGCCTTGGCCTGGGCCTCGGTGAGGTTCGCCAGGTCCGGCACGCGCACCGTCGCGGGCCCGGAGCTCAGCCGCAGGGTGATGAGCGCGCCCTTGTCGACCTTCGACCCGTCCTGGGGATCCTGCTGGGAGACGTGGCCGACCGGCACCGTGGCGCTGGTGACCGGGTCGAGGTAGGTGAACTGGAAGCCGGCGTCGCGCAGCATCTTCTCGGCGTCGGATCTGCTCAGGTTTGTCAGCAGCGGGACCTCGGTCCCTCCGCCGGACAGGGAACGGAACGCGAGGATCCCGAGCAGCAGGACCAGGACGGCCACGCCACCGACGACGACCGGGATGAGCCCCCGGGAGCGTGGCGATGCGGCGGCCCGTCGCCGCCCGCGCCCGCCACCACCCCCGAGATAGGCCGTGGCGGTCGGGGAGGGCGGGGAGGCGGATCGATAGAGCGCGCCGGTGCCTGGCTGGCCCGGCCCGGCACCGGCGAACGCGCGCTCCGCGGCGGCCCCCGCCCCGGCGCCCTGGGAGTCGTCGTAGTCCTCGGCCTGGAACGGCTGGGTGTACCCGGGATCCTGGGTGTACCCGGGATCCCGAGCCCCTGGAGGCCGCTCGGCCAACCCGATCCGTTCGATCTCGCCGGTGAACCCGCTCGGGTAGGCGTCCTGCGGGGGCAGGAACGGCTCGATGCGCCGCAGCTCCGCCAGCAGCGCCGCACCATCGGCCGGCCGGCGCGCCGGGTCGCGGGCGGTGGCCCGGAGAACAAGACCGTCCAGCTCGGCGGGAATGCCCTCGATCATGGTGGACGGCGCCGGCACGTCGCCGTGGACGGACTGGTAGGCCACCGACATCGGGGTGGCGCCGCTGTGCGGGAGCTGCCCGGTCAGGGATTCGAAGAGCACCACACCGGCGGCGTAGACGTCGCTGCGGGTGTCGGCGACGCCGTGGGTGACCTGCTCAGGGGCGAGGTACCCGACAGTGCCCATCACCACCCCGCCGGTGAGGGCCTGGGTGGGCTGGCTCACCGGACGGGCGAGGCCGAAGTCCGCGACCTTCACTTGGCCGTCGTCACCGAGCAGGATGTTCTCGGGCTTGATGTCGCGGTGGATGATGCCGGCGGCATGCGCGGCGCCGAGGGCTTCGATCACGGGCTCGATGATCTCGATGGCCTCGGCGACCGGGAGCCGGCCCCGGGCACCCAGGTGCTGGCGCAGCGACCGGCCGCGCACCAGCTCCATCACCAGGTAGTTGACCAGACCGGCGGGGATGTGGTCGGAGCCCTGGTCGAGGACGGAGACGACGCGCGGGGTGTTGAGCCGCGCCACGGCCTTGGCCTCGCGATGGAAACGGGTGACGAACTCCGGGTCGTGATTGAGAGTGGGATGCATGACCTTGAGGGCAACGAGCCGGTCCAGCCGGTTGTCGTGCGCGACGTACACCGTCGCCATCCCGCCGACGGCGAGCCGTTCCTGCGCCGTGTAGCGGCCGTCGAGAAGCCGACCTATGACGGGGTCGGCCACGGTGGCATCCACGAGGGAGAGTTTACGATCGTTGCCGAAGGATGCCGCTACCGGAGCCCCGCGAGGTTAACCCGGATACGCCGTTCGAGCGAGAAGTACCTCGTCGCGCAGCATGGTGTCTACCGGATGAAACCCGGATGCCCACATTGAATCGGCTCCCGAGGTCGAGATGATCGTCGACGGGCGTGGATCAGTGTCGCAGATCAGTGTCGCAGATCGGCGTCGCAGATCGGCGTCGCGGCGGGACACCCGAAGCCGCGGCCGGGGAGCAGCGGTTACACTGTCGATTGCTCCGGGGAGCCCGCGGACGTGGGCTGAGAGGCCGGCCAGTATCCCGTCGGCGACCCGTATACCCGATCGCGGTCATGCGCGCGTGGGGAGGATGAAAGATCGTGCCGCAGCACCCACTACGTCCTGCCGGCTCCCGTCCCGGTGATTCTCCTCCCGATGGTTCCTGTCTCGGCGGCCTCGCCGGTGAAGGTGCCTCCTCCGGTGGCGACGCCGACGGCGACGGCGGGGGTGGGGG
>NZ_CDXDOR010000282.1:0-2217 GCF_978021225.1 Frankia sp. CeTa3Moorea
GGGGCAGGGGGGCTATCCGGGGTCGGGTAGCGCGCGCAGGGTGGTCAGGGCCTGAACGGTCAGCGCTGCCCAGGGATGGTGCTCGGGCAGGTGGAGCATGGTCTGTCGTGCGTGGCGGGTGATCCGTCCGGCGATGGTGAACAGCCTGTGCCGGAGGCGTTTCGGTTCCCACCGCCGGGCAGGGTGACCGGCCAGGGCGAGCATCTGGGTCCAGGCGAGCAGGTCGAGCGCGAGGGAGACCACGGCGCACCAGACCCTGTTCTGGGCGAAGTCGTGCAGGGGCAGGTTCGTCAGGCCGGTGTCCTTCGCGGTGCGGATCCGGTCCTCGCAGCGGGCCCGGCGGCGGTGACGTAGTTCCAGGTCCGCGAGCTGGCCGCGGGGGGTGTTGGTCGCGAACGCGGTGCAGCGGTTCCCGCCGGGGTCGACGATCCGCAGTTGGGCGCCTGGATGCGGGCGTTCCTTACGCACGAGGACCCGCATGCCCACCGGCCAGCCGGACAGGTCCATCAACCCGGTCAGTTCGGCGACCCAGGCGCCGTCGCGGGGCTGACCGCCGGCGTCATAAGCCGGTGTCCACGCCCCCGTGGGAACCTTCGCGATCGCCTCGGTCGCGCCCTCGGGCAGGGTGAACCCGACCGAGTAGCCCAGCCGGCGGCGGTGCAGCCAGCCGAGGAACGCGTGCGTGCCACCGCCGCTGTCGGTCCGGATCAGTACCGACCGGCTCCGGCGCAACCGCCGAGGCAGCTGCACCAGGGCGGCGGTGGCCACGGTGATGTGGTCGGCGGCCGTGTTCGCCCCGGCGTTCCCCGGTCGCAGCAGGACCGCCAGCGGCTCGCCTGAACCGTCCGGGCCGTGGTCGGCGAACGCCCACAGCGGGTGGAACCCGAACCCCTTCTTCCAGGTCCGGTCGGCGTTCTCCTTCTCCGAATGCGCGGTCACCAGGGTGGCATCCAGATCGATGGCCAGCGGATCGTCGGCGCAGACCCCGGCGTGCGGGGCGTGCGCGCCGGCCAGCTCCCACACCCGGGCCCGAGCCACCGCCCGGGCGGCGTCGATCGCTTTCAGGGCCTTCTCGACGTCGACGGCGAGCCGGTCGATGGTGCGGGACACCGTCGGGTCCGACGCGACCCGACCGAACACCGCCGGTTCCGCGCGCAGCAGCGAGATGTCCGCGAGGCAGTCCCCACCCAACGCCGCCGACAGCGCCAGATCGCACAGCACCTTGCCCGGATCGTGCACCGCCCGACCCGGCCGCCATGGCGTCAACACCGCCGACAGCGCCTGCCCGAGCCCGCTGGCCCGGACCGCCTCGGTCAGCATCAGCCCGCCCGCGTGCGACACGATTCCACGCCCGGCGACGTCCACGCAGACAGACGGATACACAGCGGTAGTCTTCACCGCGAAGGTGCTCCTTGGTACGGGATGGGTCAGGTCCTCAGCAAACCCAATCCTCCCAGCTCAGGAGCACTTTCCTATTCCCGCCCCCCAACAGACGATCACCCCGGTGAAAGTCCGAGGCTAGTCTTCGGTCGCGGTGTTCGCTCGGAGGGCGCGGACGGCCTCGGGTGCGACGGCGGTGCAGATCGCCGAGTACGTCGGTGGCCGCCGTCAGCGGATCGTGGCGCATGTGGGGTCCGCCCATACCGAAGCGGAGCTCGGGATCATGCCGGCGCGGGCCGAAGAGATGTTTGCCGACAGCCGGCAGGGAGCGCTCGACCTCGGGATCGAGTCGGCCGTGCGCCCGGCCAGGCTGCTCGGGCCGCCGCGCGAGCTGGCGCTGTTCGACCCTGAGCCCGCCGGGCCGGCCGCGGTGGTCGGGCCAGCGAAAGGTGCTTGCGACCGCGTCGGTGCTGCTGTTTGGTGCCCTGGCCTCGGTGTTCACCGATCTCGGGTTCGACGCGCTGGGAGACCGGCTGCTCCGGGATCTGGTGATCGCCCGGGTCGTGGAACCGACGTCGCTGCTCGACGCCAGCAGGGTGCTCACCGGGCTGGGCGGCGTACGCGACGAGGAAACGCACCTTGACCCGCTGCGCCTCCGGCGGCTACCGCAACCAGGTCGCCGACCTGTGCTTCGCCTACGCTCTGGCCGCCGGCGACGTCTCCCTGTGCCTCTACGACATGACCACGCTGTACTTCGAGGCCGAGAAGGAAGACGACCCGCGCAAGGTCGGCTATGAACCATTCTGTGAATTCGGTGAAGATTACTACACCTGCCAA
>NZ_CDXDOR010000282.1:2359-2930 GCF_978021225.1 Frankia sp. CeTa3Moorea
TGCTCAATTTTGTTCCACTTCGAGGTCGCTGGCGGGAAATGACAGACCCTGATCTCCAGGCCGGTCCTGGCGGCGAGCCTCGCGAGCTCTCGCTTGGCGGAATCAGGCGATCATAGCGACGCGTGCCTTGCCAGCAAATCGTTGAAGACTTCGACCGGCTTCGCCCATCCCAGCGTCTGCCGTGGTCTTCCATTCAACTGCTCAGCCACCCTATCAAGCTCAGCCTGGGTATGAAACGACAGGTCGGTGCCCTTCGGGAAATATTGTCGCAGCAATCCGTTGGTGTTCTCGTTCGAACCGCGCTGCCACGGCGAGTGCGGATCGCAGAAGTAGACGGGCATGCCGGTGGCGACGGTGAACTTCGCGTGCCGGGCCATCTCCTTGCCCTGGTCCCAGGTGACGGACTTTTTCATGAAGTCGGGCAGGGTTTCCATCTTCCGGGCCAACAGGTAGGCGACCTTCTCGGCGTTGCGGTCGTAGGGGCGCGGCCTCCAATGGTCAGTGCACCACGTGTGAATCCAGTCACAGGGCTGGATCTGATAAGACGTGGTTCCCCTTGACCTGGAGGCTT
>NZ_CDXDOR010000283.1:0-2727 GCF_978021225.1 Frankia sp. CeTa3Moorea
CCAAGATGCGCCTGGCCTGAGGCGCCGGTACAGGTACCGACGACCCTGCGGGCCGGGGCTTCCGGATGTTGGCCCAGGGGGACCTGTGGGCCTACGTTCCCGGCCGTGGACGAACCAGCAGGCCCGTCGAGGTCGTTAGGAAGGGCGGGAAGGCGCGGGCCTGGCAGAGTGGATGACCACGGGGCCCGGCAGAGGAGAACATCGATGAGGATTGCGGAAGACATCACGCAACTGATCGGCAACACGCCGCTGGTCCGATTGCGTCGCGTCACGGACGGGGTGGGAGCCCAGGTCGTGGCCAAACTGGAGTCCTTCAACCCGGCGCACAGCGTGAAGGACCGCCTCGGGGTGGCCCTGGTCGACGCCGTGGAGCGGGCGGGGCTGATCGGGCCGGACACCGTCATCCTCGAACCTACCAGCGGGAACACCGGCATCGCCCTGGCCATGGTGTGCGCCGCCCGCGGGTACCGCTGCGTCCTGACGATGCCCGAGACGATGAGCACCGAGCGGCGGATGCTGCTGCGGGCCCTCGGCGCAGAGCTCGTGCTCACCCCCGGTGCCGAGGGCATGCCCGGCGCCATCGCGAAGGCGGAGGAACTCGCGAAGAACGACGAGCGGTACCTCATCCCGCAGCAGTTCGAGAACCCGGCCAACCCGGCGATCCACCGCGCCACGACCGCCGAGGAGATCTGGCGTGACACCGACGGGCAGATCGATGTGCTCGTCGCCGGGGTCGGCACCGGCGGTACCATCACCGGCGTCGCCCAGGTCATCAAGGAGCGCAGGCCCGAGGCGCGGTTCGTCGCCGTGGAGCCGTCGGCGTCGCCGGTGCTCTCGGGCGGGGTGAAGGGATCGCACCCGATCCAGGGCATCGGCGCCGGGTTCGTCCCGCCGGTCCTGGAGACCGGCCTCGTCGACGAGATCATCCAGGTCGATGGTGAGGACGCCTTCGACCTGGCCCGCCGGCTGGCCCGGGAGGAGGGACTCCTGGTGGGCATCTCCTCGGGCGCGGCGGTGTCGGCGGCGCTGCAGGTGGCCCGCCGCGCGGAGAACGCCGGGAAGCTGGTCGTCGTCGTGCTTCCGGACTTCGGCGAGCGCTACCTGAGCACACCGCTGTTCGCCGGGCTCGGGTGACCGGCTGTGCTCTCGACGTTGCGCCATGACCTGCGCACGGTGAAGGAGCGGGATCCGGCCGCCCGCTCCATCCTCGAGATCGCCCTGTGCTACCCCGGCGTGCACGCCGTCTGGGGCCACCGGATCAGCCACTGGCTGTGGACCCGTGACCTGCGGCTGCCCGGGCGCGTGGTTGCCACGCTCACCCGCATGCTCACCGGGGTCGAGATCCACCCTGCCGCCACGCTCGGCCCCGGCGTCTTCATCGACCACGCCACCGGCGTGGTCATCGGGGAGACCGCCGAGGTCGGCGCCGACGTCACGATCTACCACGGGGTCACCCTCGGCGGCACCAGCCTGGAACCGGCCAAGCGGCACCCCACCATCGGCGACCGGGTGATCATCGGTGCCGGTGCCAAGGTTCTCGGCAACATCACCATCGGCTCGGACAGCCGCATCGGGGCCAACGCCGTCGTCGTGCGGCCCGTGCCGCCCGGCTCGGTGGTCGTCGGCGTCCCCGGCCAGATCATCACCCCCAGCCGCCCCAGGCCGGCCACCGCCCTGCCCGGTCAGGACGACGTGCTCCCCGACCTCGTCGGCGTCAGCCTGAAGTCCCTGCTCACCCGGGTCGACCAGCTGGAGGCGGTGCTCGACGGGAACACCGGGAACACCGGGAACACCGGGAACACCGACGGCCGCGCCGACGGGCGGGTCGCCGCCCATCCCACGATCCGCCCGCCCCAGGCCGGTGTGTGGTATGGCGAGGACTTCTCCATCTGATCAATGACCTTCATCGGTGACCTGATCGGTGACGCTCCTGGCTCGACCGGTGTCCCTGGGGATCCGGTCGAGCCAGGATTTGCCGGCAAAGCATGCGTCGCCATGACCACTTGATTCCGCCCAGAATATGTCGATGACGACCACGGTGATGTTGTCCGCGCCGCCGGCAGCCAGCGCCACCGAGGCGAGATGGTGGGCGACCGCGGTGGCGGGCGCGTCCGCCGGCAGGCGCCCGACGTGACCGGCGAGGGCCGTGGCGGCCGAGGCGTAGTTCCACAGCCCGTCGCTGCACAGCACCACCCGTCCCGGCCCGGTGAGGGGCAGCGAGACGACGCGCGGTACCGCCGATCCGCTGCCCGTCCCGATCCAGTGGGTGATGGTGTGGGCGCCGGGCGCCGTCTCGGCCAGCTCGGCCGGGAGCAGGCCGGCCCGCACCGCCTCGGCCGCCAGCGTGTCGTCCTCGGTCAGCAGGCGCGCGCCCCGCGGGCCGAGCAGGTAGGCCCGGCTGTCCCCGAGCCAGCCGACGGCGAGCCGGTCCGCTGTCACGATCGCCGCGACGAACGTGCAGGCCGGCGCGTCGTCGGGGCTGGTGATCGAGGCGACGGCGCTGCGCTGGGCGGTCGCGACCGCCGCCCGTAGCGCGGCGTTCTCCCAGGGGACGCCGCCGCCCGTCGGCCCGGGAGACCTCGGCGTGCCCACGACGTCGGCCAGGAAGGCGGTGGCGTCCCGGGCGGCGGCCACGGCGGCCGGTCCCGAGCCGGGAGCCGTCGACACCCCGTCGCACACGACCGCCACGACCGCCACGACCGCCGGGCGGGCCGGGTCGGCCGGGTC
>NZ_CDXDOR010000284.1:0-2674 GCF_978021225.1 Frankia sp. CeTa3Moorea
TCGGGGAGGGGGTGGCGCCCGGTGCGGCCGGGTGGGCGGAGCGCGCGCCGTGCGCCGGCCCCACCAGGCGGTTCAGCGTGTAACCGGCAATCCCGGCCAGGACCGCCACGACGAGGACGAACGTGATGTAGGGCAGCAGGCTCTCACGTGGGGCGGGCGGCGGCTCGGCGCGGCTGTCATAGGCGTCCCTGGCCCGGCTGTCATAGGCGTCGAAGTCGCCGTCGTGGTCGCCGTAGTTGCCGTGGTCGCCGTCGTAGACGTCATAGCGCCGGTACTCCTGTGCGGCCGGTGCCATTTACTCCCCAAGGCGTAGGAATGTCACGCTTAAGCGCACCTTACGCGTCCACCGAGGAGCCACCGGGTACCGGCACGATCAGCTGGCCCCGATCGTGTTACCGCGGACCGGTCACCCCGACCGGGGTGCCTGGCCAGCCGGCCGGGGTGCCTGGTCAGCCGACCGGGGAGGACTTGGCGACCACGGCGACCAGGAGGCCGCCGCCGGTGGTGAGGAGCATCTGGGTGAGCCGCACATCGTCACGTACAGCCGTGGCGAGTTCGCGGACCGCCACCGCCTCGGGGTCGGTGGCCTGGCCTTGAGCCAGGGCCAGCACGCTGGCGAACGCCACCACGCCGCCCGGCCGCAGCAGCCGCAGGGCCTGGGTGAGGTACTCGGTGCCCTCACGCCGGTCCGCGTCACAGAACACGAGGTCATAGGCGCCGTCGGTCAGGCGGGGGAGAACGTCGAGGGCGCGGCCGGTGATCAGCCGGCTGCGCCCCGGGGTCATCCCCGCGTCGGCGTAGGTGCGCCGAGCCAGCCGAAGGTGCTCGGCCTCGACGTCGATGGTGGTCAGGGTCCCGTCGGGCCGCATCCCGCGCAACAGCCAGGTACCGGAGACCCCGGTACCCGTGCCGATCTCGACCACCGCGCGGGCGCCCACGGCGGCGGCGAGGAAGCGCAGGACCGCGCCGGTACCCGGGCTGACCGGGACGATCCCGACCTCCTCGGCTCGGGCGCGGGCAGCGCGAAGGATCGGGTCTTCCAGCAGGAAGCCCTCTGCATAGGCGGCGGCGGACTCGAGCTCGCCGATGTCAGTGTCCGGCATGACTTCCGCAGCCTACGGGAACGGGAGACCAGGGACGCGCGTTCATCTGGTCAACGCGCATCGTGTCGAGGATCGAGGGGAGAAACGTCGGTGTCCGCAGCGGGATTCGCCGCTCCCTGGCCGGCTCGTCGGGTACGTTTGACGCGAACCGACCGAGAGGCGGCCGTGGCTGCTCAGGACCCCGGGGCGGGCTCGGACGCCGCCGGCGTCGCCGCCACCGCAGAAGCTCCTGGTTGGGTTCCTCCTTCCTGGGAAGACGTGGTCCGTGAGCACGGCAACCGGGTCTACCGCCTCGCCTACCGCCTCACCGGTAACGCCCACGACGCCGAGGACCTGACGCAGGACGTGTTCGTTCGGGTGTTCCGGTCGTTGGCGGACTACACCCCCGGCACCTTCGAGGGGTGGCTGCACCGGATCACCACCAACCTCTTCCTCGATCGCATGCGTCGCCAGCAGAAGATCCGGTTCGATGCGCTGCCCGAGGACACCGAGCGGCTGGCCGGCCGCGAGGCGAGCCCGGAGGCGGTCTACGCCGAGGCTCATCTCGACGCGGACGTCGAGGCCGCGCTCGCCGCTCTGCCGCCCGACTTCCGGGCCGCCGTCGTGCTGTGCGACATCGAGCAGCTCTCCTACGAAGAGATCGCTCAGACGCTGGGCGTGAAACTGGGCACAGTGCGCAGCCGGATCTCGCGCGGTCGGGCGATGTTGCGCGCGGCGCTGGCCGATCGCGCGCCACGTACCGGTGACGGTGCCGCGTTGTCCGCCGCCGTGGCGGTCTCGGACGACGCCCTTCTCGCCGCGGAGCCCGCCGTCGGGCCGGTGGCGGAGCTCGCCGAGGCGGACGCGGCGCCGCCGGGCACGACCAGACCGCATCGGGGCCGAGGCGACGACGGGCGGCTCAGAAGCGGGGGACGGCATGGGCCCGTCGCCGCCGGGAGCAAGGGTGGTGCTCCGCGGGAGCGGCGGGCGTGACCGAGCATCTCGGCGATCGGATCTCGCCTCTCATCGACCATCAGCTCGATCATGACGCTCGCGACCGCGCGCTCGCGCATCTTGCCTGCTGCGGGGAGTGCCAGCGGGAGGTGGCGGCCCTGCGGATAGTCAAGGCACGGCTGGTCGCCCTCGATGGCCCGGATCTTCCTGGCGGCCTCGCGGTCTGGCTGCTCAGCCTGGGCGGTCCGGCCGCGGTGCCCGCGTCCCCCCGGGGCTCGCCCCAACAGCCCCAACAGCCCCAGTGGTCCCCACAGTCCCAGCGCTCCCCGTTCCGTCCTGCGCCGGACAGGCGGGGCCCCACCCGTCTCGACCCGGCCAGGCGTCCCGGGGCGTTCACGGTGACAGTACCGGCCCTGCTGCCGCGTTCCGCCGAGCTCCGACAGCCCCCCTCCGATCCTCGCCCGGGCGCCGGCACTCGTCCCGCCTCGCCCAGGCTCGCCGCTCGACCGGCGCCTGGAGCCACCGGCGGGGCGGCGCGCGGTCTGGGTCAGGCGGGCCGTCCCGCGCCGGGGCCCGCGCGCCAGCGCCTGCGGCGGCCGGCCCCGCCCGCCCCGCGCCGGCGGCTGTCGGTCCCGCAC
>NZ_CDXDOR010000285.1:0-2591 GCF_978021225.1 Frankia sp. CeTa3Moorea
CCGATCCGCCCCCACACAGACTTTTGTGAGCTGCACCACACAGTGTTGGGGGTGGTTGTCGGGTGCGGCGGAACAGGCCGCGGGAGCCCCAGCGCAGGCCCCACCCCCACTTAAGTGCCAGTCCAACCGAAAAATTTTGGGCCGGACGGAGCGGCACATTCCGACACCGCCGGACACTGGCGGACACCAGCGGACACCAGCGGACACGGGCGGACACATCGTCACGCAGGCGAGCAACGCCAGCAGCGCCCGGCAGCCTGCGATAGCCCCCGATAGGCAGCATCCTTGCTGCATGCAGATACCCCGGCACCCACAGGGCCCCGCGCCCCGCGCGCCCGACGACGACCCCCGCGCACCCCCCACGGGACGCGCACGGCGCCGCATCGGACAGGCCGGACCCGGAACGCCGCCGGGTGATCACAGAGCGCGTTGCTGGAGGCTAGTGGACACAAACGCTGCAAGACGCGACCCAACATGCCAGAATGCTCAGCGTCGCCCCGAACCCCCGCGTTCCGGGCGACACACACGAGAGGAGGGAACGGCGGGGAAAGCGGGGGCCTACCAACGGCCCCAGCCGGACCGCACATGACAACCGAACACCCGATCGACGTCCCGACGCTCACCCAGCACCTGCGCAAGGCCATGCGCCACGGCGTCCGCGCCACCCGCCTTGCCACTCACGCGCCGCACTTGGTCGACCTGCTCACCCCCAACCACGTCGGCAGCCCCGACGAACGGGCCGTCATCGCCGAGCAGATTAGCCGTGACGCGATCGGGTGCCTCGGAACCGACGTCAGCGCGGCCATGCGGATCATGCTCGGGTTGGAACCCGGAACCTGGCACACCGGGATCGAGGACCGACGCAAACGCGCCGCCAAACGCATCGGGATCACTCCCGGAGCCTTCCGCCGACCCCGACGCGAAGGCACCTACCTCCACGACATCGCCTGGGAGATCTGGCAACAACGACGCACAGCCGCATGACCCGCACACCACCACCCCGCGCACCACCAGCACACCCCACAGCCCCGGGGCACCGCCACATCAGCGGAGTAGCCCCGGGGCTGTCCCACGTCCCGACAACGAAGACGACCCCGGACCACATCCGCTGAGGGGAGCGCGGGAAAGGTCACGGGGCCGCCGGTCAACGGGATACGCCGGGAAAGTTGGACGGAATCGCGTTAGTCGGCTATCCCCCCGCTTCTTCCTGTACGTAGCGGGCCAGCACGTCTTCGATACGGTCGACCAGCCGGAAGTCCAGGTCGGTGATCCGCTGCCCGGCGCTATAGGTGGTGAGACTGAACGTCAGTTCTCCCCAGTGCAGTTCGACGTCCGGGTGGTGCTCCAGTTCCTTCGCG
Source organism: Frankia sp. CeTa3Moorea (assembly GCF_978021225.1). Classification (NCBI taxonomy): domain Bacteria; kingdom Bacillati; phylum Actinomycetota; class Actinomycetes; order Frankiales; family Frankiaceae; genus Frankia; species Frankia sp. CeTa3Moorea. The sequence goes on from NZ_CDXDOR010000285.1 coordinate 1,359, forward strand.
GACTCGGCCACCGCGCCGAGAGCTTCGATCGCGGCGTAGTACTCCACAGGGAACGTCTTGTGGATCTCCTCGCGGTCGGGGGCCTTTACCCATCCGTCCAGCGCGGTCAGACGTCGGGTGACCTCCTCGGCCGGCAACGGATCGCGCAGTCCCATACTCGTTCTCCCTTCCTACAGCGTCGCCAGCAGAGCTTTGACCTGCCGTCCAGTCTCATGGTCATGCCACGGTGTGAGGTGGTGCCAAACTCCGTGGAGCTCCTGTCGTAGCCGTGCTGAACTGGTTTCCTGGGCAACGGTGACCGCGTGCATCGCGGCGTCTACGGCGGCCTCCGGATTCCCGGCCTGGGCATGCGAGATGGCCTGTCGTGCCCGGTACACGCCCTTGTCTCGACGGGCCGTGATGGGCAGGGCCGAGATGACCTGCTCCCACAGCGGCAGGGCCTCGTGGCCGAGGCCAAGGTGGTTATAGCAGGTGGCCCGCTGCACCTCGATGTAACCAGGAGTGCGCCGGCAGGCGTTGAACCACGGATAGTCATCATCGACATGAGCCAGCAGTGCGGCAGCCTTGTCCAAGGCATAGTCAGCGCCGCGCCGGTCGCCGACGAGGGCGTAGCCGTGAGCTGTCTGTTGCATCGCCTGTACCCGGACCTTCGCGCATAGGCCGTTCTCGTCTGTCAGGGCCGCGCTGGTCAGGTCGAGGGTGCCGGGTCCGTCCTGCTGGTCGCTACAGATCATCGCTTTGTTCGTCAGGGCGTGCCTGACGAGTTGGGTGTCTCCCACCCGGTGAGCGAGTTCGAGAGCCTGGTTCGCCCAGTGCGACGCGGTTGCGAGGTCTCCTGCGTCCTGGTAAAGCCAGGTCGTCAGACCCGCGTAGGCGACGCTCGTGCGCAACAAGGCATACCGTTCGGGGCCTCTGGCCACGCGCAGGAACTGCCGGACGAGTTCCTGCTGTACCAGCACCGACGGGATCACGGTGTGTGGCCCCAACGCGGCATCAGCCCGATAGTAGCCGTCAAGTTGGGCCACCAGATACTCGATGGCCTCGGGTGCGACCTGCTGATACGACGCTAGGGGCATGACCGTGCCCCCGACCAAGAACCCGGCACCGCTTCCCGCGAGGAACGTACGCCGGTCGATGGCCACAATGATCACCTCCCCTACGTTTGCGATCACTCGGTACGGGTCGGCCGTCGGACCCGCGCTGTCTGTGGGCGGTACCCCGAGGATGCTGGGG
>NZ_CDXDOR010000286.1:0-2591 GCF_978021225.1 Frankia sp. CeTa3Moorea
CACCCGCCCCACCCCTCCTGACCTGGGCTTTCGTGGCGACCTGATCGCACCGGAGATCGACATCTGGTCGATGTGATGCCGATGTGATGCCGTTGCGACGGCAACTAATCTTGGACGTTCGACCGGCGGCTACGGAGAGCGACTGCGGTAGGTCGTGGTGGTGCCTGTTTGACGTGGCGTTAGCGTGGGGGTCGCTTACAGCTCGATGCCGAGGCCGTCGGGTTCGGGGCCGTCAGCGGGCGGCACGACGGGTTGCGTGGTGGGTGGCCGCGGTCCGGGTGGAAGTCGGCGGGGAACGACGGCGGCGGCGGCTTTGGCGGCGGCGCGGTCCGCGTCGGCGAAGATCGAGGTGTAGACGTCGCCGGTGAAGTGGATGGAGGCGTGTCCGAGAAGCTCGGAGACGACCTTGAGGTCCTTGGTGGCCAGGTAGGTGAGGCTGGCGGCGGTGTGGCGCAGGTCGTGGAGTCGGATCGGGGGCAGCAGGCCGAAGTCGAGAGCGATTTTGATGGCTTCGGGGGGCATGCGGTGCCGGTCGGCGAGGCGATGGACGCTCCAGTGGTGTTCGGCGTGTTCGGTGCGAATGGTGGCGAAGCGTATTATGAGCCGTTCGAAGCGCTGGGAGATTCCGTCCGCGTTGAGCGGAGTGCCGTCAGGATGGGTGAACACCCGGCCACTGTCGGTCCAGGCCTTCCCGTAAGCGGCGCGTTCACCGTCCTGGTGGGTCTGCCAGGACTCCAGAACCTGTCTGGTCGTCGGATCTAGGCTGATGGTGCGGGTACCGCTTTCGCTCTTCGGGTCTTCGTAGAGGTCGATGTCGTCCTCGGCGTCTGGCCCGGATCCGGGTAGATTGTCGAGGATGTAGATGCTGTCGTCGTCGAAGTCGACTTCGGTCCAGCCGAGCGCGACGGCTTCGCCGCGGCGCAGGGCGCGGTGGGCGATGAGATGCCACAGCGGGTAGAGCCGGTCGGCGGCGGTGAAGTCGAGGAAGGCGCCGGCCTGCTGAGGGGTCCAGACCATGACCGGGGAGGGCCGGGTGCCTTTGCGCTGCCAAGCGGCGATCCGCGGCGCGGTCCACACGAGCGGCCTGACCTTGCGAGCTCTGGGAAGCTCGACGTGTTCAGCCGGGTTATGGCCCAGTTTCTTGCGTTTCACGGCGCTGTTGAGCGCGCTCATTAGGGTGGCATGTACGCGCTGAATTCGGGATGCGCTCAGTCGGCGACGGTGCCGCGGGTCGTCCTGACGGACTTCGAGGAGCCGGACGAGCAGCGGTGAGGGTTTCTTTCCCTGTAGATCTCGGCCGATGAGCTGCATGGCGGCGTACAGCTTCTCGACGTGGTGATCCCGCAACTTGTCGAGGCGAAGATGACCGAGGCCAGGTTTGAGGTAGAGGCGGATATGCTCCTCATAGGAGCGCCGGGTCGTTCCTGCCAGACCAGCTTTTCCCGCGAGCCAGTCATCGAGGTAACCTGCCACGGTGAGCCCGGTGTCGTCTGGGCGAATACCGCCATGCATGTCCGTCAGCGAGGCGGCCAGCGCCTCTTCGGCGTCATCTGCGGAGGCGAACGGGCCGACAGGCGTCCGGCGGCGCCTGCCGTCCGGTCCAGACGGCACATCATGGATGAACCACCACGCCCCGTGATCGGAACGGGCCAGATTCGGACAGCGCTGTCCCAGTTGGCGGCGAGTCTGAGGGTCCCGGCACCCGCACCGTTTGAACACCGATCCCCTCACTGGACACCATCCGGGCAGCCTGCCCCGGGGGCTACCGCGGCCGAGGATGACGGGCAGCTGCGCCCAAGTTCATCGGACGCGGCTGGTGGGACGGGGCGGGGCATACGATTCATGCGCACCGACGGTCCGGGCTGGTGCCATCGCAGACGGCATCGTCGCGGCCCTCGGCAGAGACATCGTCGCAGGCGCAGGCATCCGCACTGACATCGAGCGTGTCACCTTGACATGGCCTCGACACAAGGCTGTTGCGTTGTGAGGGGTAGGGCGTGCGAGGCTCTGGCCGGCCGGGCGGTCAGATGGCGCGGGCGAGCTCGGTGAGAACGGGCGACAGTATCGGGTGAGAATCGGCCTCGACATCGAGTTCGTCGTAGCCGCGGCGGATGTTCTGGACTAGCCTGAGTTTCCTAGCTGGCGAGTAACTTATGCCTCTTTGGCTATGATCGACGATCTGGTGTACCTCGGTCGACCTGCACCGTTGCGTGGCCAGATCGGTGCGATTATGGCTTCAAAGGGTGTATTATCCATATTGTGGCGTCGATCATCAAGAAGCGGCGGGGCGACCGGGAGTGCCTGTGATCAGGACCGGCGGACGTCCATGGAGACCGGCGAACAGGCTGCCGATGATCTCATAATCCGTCGGTCGTGGGTTCGAGTCAGGCCTCTTCCAGCCAGTCGCCGCTGTGAAGCTCCGCTAACGAGGCCGTCAGCGCCTTCTGCGCATCGTCCTCGGTGGGAAATGGGCCCCTGACGGCCCGCCGCCGCGATCGCGGCAGATGCCGCCACCACGGGGTTGGGAACCTCGCCGGGCGCGGACGCCCGGCGCTGCCCGAGCGACGTGGTACCGACCGCTCGCGCCCGAA
>NZ_CDXDOR010000287.1:0-2556 GCF_978021225.1 Frankia sp. CeTa3Moorea
CAGGCCACCGCGACATCCACATCCAGTTCCGGGTCGTCGGCGAGCTCACGGACCAGCCGGTAGATCAGTTTGGGAGGATGTTCTCCCGGGCGAAGTAGGCGGCCGCGCGCTTGAGAATCTCGTTTTCCATCTCCAGGCGCTTCTTGTCTCGGCGCAACTGGGCCAGCTCACGCTTCTCCACGCTCGTCAGGCGGTTCTCGCCGCCGTTGTCGTCCGCGTCGGCCTGGGCGATCCAGTTACGCAGACACGACTCACTGATCGTCAGCTGCTTCGAGAGCGCCGCGATCGGCGTGTCGCCACGGCGGGCGAGTTCGACCGCACGCCGGCGGAACTCGGGCGGGTGTGGAGCGGGCATGGTCGACATCCTCCCTGGTGGCCGGGGGCCACCTCAGGTGAGGTGTCCGTGCTCGGGGGCCAAGCTCAGAGCCGGATGTGGCAAGTCTGTGGGCGGGGCTGCCGGTGGCCAATCGCCGGACGGCGGTGTACTGGCTGGCGCTGATCGCTCGCAAGAGTCTGCCGTCGCGGAGCGGGGCGGCGAACCAGCAGGCCCCGGCGGCACCGAGCTCGGAGAGTGACCGGTGACCATGGTGATGCCGTGGGAGCGGTCGGGCGGCAAGGTGACCTGTCGCCATACCGACCGGCTGGCGGTGGTGTATGTGCGCCAGTCCACCCGCGGGCAGGTGCTGGGGCACGGTGAGTCGACGCGGTTGCAGTACGCGTTGGTGGACCGGGCCGTGGCGCTGGGCTGGACGGCGTCGCGGGTCCAGGTGATCGACGATGACCTGGGCAGGTCCGGGGCGAGCGCGGTCGGCCGGGCGGGGTTCCAGCGGCTGGTAGCCGAGATCTCTTTGGGGCACGTCGGGCTGGTACTGGGCACGGAGATGTCGCGTCTGGCACGCTCGGGGAAGGACTGGTACCAGCTGATCGAGTTGTGCGCGCTCGGTGGTGCGCTGCTGGCGGACGTCGATGGCGTGTACGACCCGGCCGAGTACAACGACCGGTTGCTGCTGGGGTTGAAAGGGACGATGTCCGAGGCCGAGCTGTATCTGATCAATCAGCGGATGCAGGCCGGGCGGGTGAACAAGGCCCGCCGCGGCGAGTTGGCCATCGCGCTGCCGGTGGGGTACTGGCGTTGTCCGTCGGGCGAGGCGGTGCTGGACCCCGATGAGCAGGTGCAGTCCGTGGTGCGTCTGGTCTTCGCGAAGTTCGCCGAGCTCGGTTCGATCCAGGGCGTGATGCGTTTCCTGGTCGAACACGGCATCCAGATCGGGATCCGGGCCCGCTCGGGCCCCGACAGGGGCGAGCTGGTGTGGAAACGGCCAGCCCGCGCCACCCTGACCTGCATGCTGGGCAGCCCGGTCTATGCCGGGGTCTACGTGTATGGGCGGCGGCGGGTCGATCCTTCCCGCCGCCGGCCCGGGCATCCCAAGGCCGGGCTGCGGCGGATGGAGCGGGCCGAGTGGCTGGCCTGGATCGAGGACGCGTTGCCCGCCTACATCACCGTGGCGCAGTACGAGGCCAACCTGGCCCGCCTGGCCGCGAACCAGCCACACGCCGACGTGCCCGGGGCGGTGCGCTACGGCCCGGCGCTGCTGGCGGGACTGCTGCGCTGCGGCCGATGCCGCCGCCGGATGACGGTGGCCTATCACATCGACGCCGGTAAACCCCGCACCAGCTACAACTGCACCGGAGCCCGCGCCGACTACGGCGGCCCGCACTGTCAGCACCTCAGCGGCCGCTGTCTGGACACCTTCATCACCGCCCGGCTGCTGGCCGCGCTGACCCCGGCCGCCGCACAGGTCAGCATCGCCGCGGCCGAACAGCTCCACGCCGACCGGGCCGCGCTGAACAAAATCTGGACCCAGCGGCTGGAACGTGCCCAGCAGGCCGTGGACCACGCCCGCCGCTGCTATCAGCTGGCCGAGCCCGAGAACCGCCTGGTGGTCCGCCAGCTGGAAGCCGACTGGGAACAAGCCCTGGCCCACCACCAGCAGCTCACCGAGGACTGGCACCGCTTCCAGCACACCGCCCCCGTGCCCTTGACCGCCCCTGACAAGCAGGCCATCGCCGCCGCGGCAGCCGACCTGCCCGCCCTCTGGAACGCGCCGACCACCGACAACGCCGACCGCAAGCAGATCATCCGCGCCGTCATCGACGACATCATCGTCACCGTCCGTGGCCGCAGCGAACTGGTCGACGTCACCATCTGCTGGGCCGGCGGGATGACCACCACCGGGGTGCTCCGCCGCCCCCTCCAACGCTTCGAAGACCTCAGCTACTACCCCCAGCTCACCGCCCGCGTGATCGAGCTCGCCCGCCGCGGCCTGGATCCTCGCCAGATCGCCGATCAGCTCAACACCGACGGTTTCCGCCCCGCCCGCGATGACGGCCCGATCCGCTGGCGACTGGTCGACCAGGTCCTGCGCCGCGCCGGACACCCGATCACCCACCACCGGCCACTGCCCGTCCACCCCGACGAGGCACCCGGCGCCCACGAGTGGTGGCTCGCGGATCTGGCCGCCCGCCTCGGCGTCACCACCGGAACCATCCACCGCT
>NZ_CDXDOR010000288.1:0-2514 GCF_978021225.1 Frankia sp. CeTa3Moorea
CGCCCACCCCTACGCCCACGCCGCGCCCCTCCACGGCATCGTCATCGGCCTCGCCGCCGGCCCGGGGCGGATCGACCGATCAGCCCCGGACCTAACTGGTGGTCCCGATGCATGGAGGAGATGAACCATGGGGAGGTTCGGAGACGGTCGACGAGTAGGACGGGGGCGAGGGTGCGTGAGGCCGCCATGATGGTTATCTATGAACCGTACCGTTCGGTTCGAAGTTGTCAAGGGTAGGGTCTGTCGCGTGAGCGAGTCATCCATCCCGGCCGGGACGGCCGAACAGGACCGGCTGGCGGTCACCGGGGCCGGTGGCACGGCTGGCGACGCGGCCGGCGGCACCGCGGGTGGCACGGCCGAATCACGGCCGGCGACGCGCGGCGATGCCCGGCGCGCGGCGATCCTCGACGCGACACTGGCTCTTCTCGCCGAGCAGGGTTACGACAAGCTGTCGACCCGCGCGGTGTCGGCCCGGGCGAAGGCATCGAAGGAGACGCTGTACGCCCACTTCGGCGATCGGCGTGGCCTGCTCGCGGCACTCGTCTCCCAGGAGGCGGAAGCTACGAACGCCGCTCTTCGACAAGCCTTGGCCGACGCCGGCGGCGGACCGGTGCGACCGGTGCTCGCCGCGGCGCTGACCGAGCTGCTTGCGCTGCTCACCAGCGCCCGTTCGGTCACCATCAACCGGGTCGCCATCGCCGCGCTGCCCGCTGACCCGGATCCCGCGGAGGCTCTCGTCGCCTGGGGTCGGCGTACCACTGGTCCCCTCTTTGAAGCCCTGCTGAGGCGAGGCGTCGCCCGTGGTGAGCTCGCGTTCGATGATGCCGCCGAAGCGTTCGAGGTGCTCTTCGGCCTCACCATCCGCGACAGTCAGATCGCCGCCCTGCTGGGTCGGCCTCCGGCCTGGACCGACAGTAACCGCCGGGCCCGCGCGGAACAGGCGGTCGCGCTGTTCTATCGGCTCTACGGCACCGCCGTCCGCGTCTGACCGCCTGCCCGGGTCAGACCGTGGCAGGAGCCGGCCCTCGTTCCAGGCGATGGCGGAGAGTGACCGCATCCTCGGCGAGCGCGGAGATGAGATAGCCCGGACCGGCCAGGGGAAGCAGTGCCACCCCGTCCGCGACGGCCGCCTGCGCGCCGGATCCCGCCCTCTCCGCCGGCACGGATTCCCGCCGGGCCGCCGGAGAGCCCACCGGATCGGGCCCCGCGACGAGGAGCGACCCGACGGCACGAGCCGAGCCGAGGAGGGCTGGTCCGGTCAGGCCAGGTATCTCGGGACCGAGGATGAGATCCTGGCGCAGCAGGGGGGTCGGTTCGGATGGCGGATCCACCTCCGCGTGGGCGTCCACGTCCACCCGCAGGGTGCTACGTATCGATCCGGTCGTCTCCCCGAATCGGCCCAGCAGGATCTCCTCGCGTAGCCGTAGCCAGGCCGTGGCCGCCAGGTACACATTGGTCACCAGGAGATGGTCCGAGCCTCGCGCCGCCACGGTCGGCTCTGGCGCGAAGTCCAGCGCGCCACCCGGGGCCACCCGCGCCGACACGGTGAAGCGGGACGGCCCGGGCCCGTGACCGGGCAGGGCCACCGTCGCGGCCACTGAACGCACCACCAGGCGCACCCCGCTGCCGACGGAGATGTCGAGTCCCAGATCATCACCCGCCAGCGGTCCGGCGGCCGCGTTGACCAGGTGAACCGTCACGGTCGGCAACGCGTCCGCGGGCCCTTGCCCGAACGGGGCAACCACGGTCGACGGGACGGCGGGCCAGGTCGAACCGCCCGGCCGGGTGGAGCCGACGGCCCGCGCGGATATCGCGGGCACCGTAGACGAGGCCCTAGTCCGACCAGGGGATGCTCCGGTCTGGCGCAGGACGACCGGCACGTCGGAGCGCAACTCGGTGAGCCTCGCCGTGCCGTCCGGAGCCGGTTCGACCCGGATGACGGCCCGTGCCCGCACGGCCGTGCGGCCCGTTCGGGCGGCCGTGACGAGAGGGCCCTCCGGCCCGGCCGCGACCCCGCCCAGGATGACCCCCCGTCTCATGGCTGCCATGGTGCCAGCCGGCGGGCACCGGTCAGGACGTGAACATCCGCAGCGCCGTGGTGCGGTGCCGTTCGGCCAGGAGATCGAGGCGGATGCCGGTGACAGCGGGAAGCAGCCGGGGCGGGCGTCGGGAAGCCTCCGCACCGGCCAGCGCGATCGCCTCGACCTCGTCGGCGAGCCGGGCGAGCACGGCGGTGACGGCTAGGGGGTCCAGCCCCATCAGGCGGGTCGCGGCGGTCGCGGGTCCAGTGACCGTGGTGTGGGCGGCGACCAGAGCGGCGTCCGAGGGACGCAGACCCGCGCCCGCGGCGACCATGCCTAGTGCGATCGGGTGGTGCGGTGCACGTGGACCGGGCGGCACCGGCCAGGCGGCCCGGCCCGCTCGCAGCAGCGTGCGCCCCTGAGCCCGGCTCGCATCGCGTTGAGCGGGGGAGGGCGTCCGGGCGTCGAGCTCGGCGTCCAAGGTGGCGATGGG